>JAUZRW010000099.1 GCA_030950085.1 Anaerolineae bacterium | reverse complement strand
ACGGCACCCACTTCACCCTGCCCGGCGATCCAGCCAAGAGCAAGGCCGCTGCCCGGAAGCTCCACGGGCCGGGGCTTGGCGGCATGGTCTACGCCAACGCGGTGGCCCAGCGGATGCAGCTGCTCTGCGGCGGCTTCAATGTCGCTGACAGCGGGTGCAACTACATCGAGGACATGCTGGAGCGGATGGCCCCCCGTGATCCGCTGGAGGAGATGCTGATTGTCCAGGCTGCCCTCGCCCATGCCCGGGTGCTGCACCTCACCGACCTCGCCAACCGGCAGTCGGATTTGGAGGCGGTCCGCACGGCCAATGAGTACGCGGACAAGGCGAGCAACACCTTTCGGCGGCTCATGCTCGCCCTGGGGGAGTACCGACGGCCCCCGAGGGTCGGCCCGAACTACACGGCGATCGGGCAGGCGAACATTGCCGGACAGCAGGTGGTGAACAATGGCGAAGACCGAGCGGACGAAAACGCGACGAACGAACAGGGATGTCAGCGACGAGAACTCCCCGAGGCCCTACCGATTGACGCCCGAGGGCTTGGCATCACTCCGGGCGGCGGCGAGGCGGGTGAGGCCGTGGGAGCGGTCCACGGGGCCGAGGACGCCCGAGGGTAAGGCTCGGAGCCGAGAGAACGCCTTCCGGCACGGTGAGCGGTCGGCTTGGGCGGTGGCCCAGCGACGGGCCATGGTCCAAGTTCTGGCTGCTGCCCACAGTTGACGACCGGTTGGCCCTTGGCCCGGATCTGAGGGCGATCGCAGCCCCCGTGCCGGAGATCAGACACTCGGTACAAATGCCAGAATCAGATGCCGCCTGAACGGCGATGCGCCCGGGGAGGCGGCGAAGGGATACCGAGCTGGGCGGTACCCACTTGCAATGCTCATCTCCTCGCCGATTGGCTGTAGACTGCTCCCGCGGGGCCATCCGAACGGCAGGAAGGCCCGTTCGAGACGAACCCAGGGGACGCCGTAGACCCCGGGGACCACTCAGCGGTGATCGCCGCCATGGGGCGGCCGTGCAGTCTTCATGAAAATCTCCCCCCACCAAGCCTGCTACTTCGCTCACGAGCTCACTCGACTCGGAGCCATCGGCGAACTCGATCGGCTCAGCAATACGCTGTTCGACTCGAAGGTCGATCTGAACCCGCACCAGGTCGAGGCAGCGCTCTTCGCTCTGGCCAATCCACTCCAGAAGGGCGTAATCCTGGCAGATGAGGTCGGCCTGGGAAAAACCATCGAAGCGGGTCTGGTCCTCTGTCAGAGGTGGGCTGAGCGCCGTCGTCGGTTGATCGTGATCTGCCCAGCCCACATCCGCAAGCAGTGGCAGACGGAACTGGCTGAGAAGTTCAATCTCTCGTCCGTCGTGATCGACCGCCGAGTCTGGAATCAGCTCAGAATCGGTGGCTTGCTCAATCCGTTTGACTGCGGAAAGATCTCGATCATTTCGTATGGATTTGCTATGCGGATGAAGGATGACCTGCGGGCCACGCCGTTCGACCTCGTCGTCTTTGATGAGGCCCACAAGCTCCGCAATGCCTATCAGCCGAGCAGGAAGGGCGGCCAAGCCATCCGGTGGGCTTTCGAGCTCCGGGAAAAGCTGCTCCTCACCGCTACGCCCTTGCAGAACTCCCTCCTCGAGCTCTACGGCCTGGGCTGGCTGATCGGCGACCATGTCTTCGGCGACAAAGGTGCGTTCCAGACCCGCTATTGCAACGCTGGCGGAGACCTGCCTGGTCTCCGAGCCCGCCTCGGCGAGATTTGCAAACGCACCCTCCGCAAGGACTGCGAGTACATCAACTACAAGAAGCGGCAGGCGATGACCCACCCCTTCCCGCAGTCGGAGGAGGAGAAGTCGCTTTACCGGGATGTGCTGGAGTTCATGCAAAGGGGGGTCAGCTTTGCTTTCCCGCAGCGACAACGCCAGCTCATCGAGATGATCCTCTTCAAGACCCTCGCCTCTTCTCCGCAAGCTCTCGCCGGCACACTGCACACAATGCGCCGCCGGCTGATGGCGATCCGGGACGGGCTGCCCGAGACCTCCGAGGACGACTTGGTTGACGCTCTGTCGCTTGATGACGACATCGACATCGACAGCCTCATGGAGCAGTTGGACGACGACGGCCTCGACCAGAGCCCGGTCATCCAAGGGCGTCTGATCGCCGACGAGATCGCCCAGATCGACGGCCTCATCGCGCGGGCCGAGCGCATCCGGAGCGACGGCAAATCCAAAGCCCTCCTTCAGGCCCTGGCAGCCGCGTTCGGTCGGCTGGAGGAGCTTGGCGCGAGCCGTAAGGCCCTCATCTTCACCGAAAGCCGCAAGACCCAGGCGTTCCTCTCGGCCTATTTGGAGGCCAATGGCTACGAGGATAAGGTCGTCACCTTCAACGGCTCAAACACCCACCCCACCGCCAAGCGAGCCTACGAACGGTTCTCGCGGAAGCACGTCGGCACGGACAAGCTCACCGGCTCCAAAGCCATCGACATCCGCTCCGCCCTCATCGAGGAGTTCCGCGACCACGGCGAGATCCTGCTCGCCACCGAGGCCGCGGCAGAGGGCGTCAACCTCCAGTTCTGCTCGCTCGTGGTCAACTACGACCTGCCCTGGAATCCCCAGCGGATCGAGCAGCGCATCGGACGGTGCCACCGCTACGGCCAATTGCACGATGTCATCGTCGTCAACTTTCTTTCGCGGGACAACCTAGCCGACACCCGCGTCTATCAGCTCCTTCAGCATAAATTCAGCCTCTTCGACGGACTCTTCGGGGCGAGCGACGAGGTACTCGGTGCCATCGAAGACGGGGTTGACTTCGAGAAGCGGGTCCTCGACATCCTCAGGTCATGCCGCACCGACGAAGAGATCGAGAAAGCCTTTGACGACCTTCAGCGAGAGCTCGAAGTCTCCATCGCCCAGAAGATGACAGAAGCGCGCCAGCAGCTCTTCGAGCACTTCGATGCCGATGTCCACGAGCGTCTTCAGATCCGTGGCGAGAACGCTCGGGTTGTTCTGGACCGTGTAGGTGAGCGTTTCTGGAAGCTGACACACTGGGGCCTTGAGGACCGGGCGGAGTTCGACGACACCAACCTTGAGTTGGATCTACCCCAGCCTCCCACCGATGAGATTCCGAGTGGTCGCTACCGACTTATCTCCGCAGCAAGGTCGGAGGAGGACTATGCGACGACCGAAGCGCATCTGCTCCGGCTCTCGAGTCCCCTCGGCGAATGGCTCATCGAGACCGCCAAGACGCAGACGCCTCCGTCGGCGACGGTCCAGTTCGATGTGACGAACCACGACCGCAAGATCAGCATGCTCAGGCCACTGATCGGCCACTCGGGTTGGCTGCGGCTTGAAAAACTCACGTTCGACAGTGACGACTGCGAAGAGTTCCTACTCTTTACTGCGATCGTCGATGACGGAGCAAATCTGGATCAGGAACTCACACAACGACTGATGGATGTCGGTGGGCATGTGGTTCCCAGTTCCCTCATTCAGACACCGGTTGCGATTCGGGAGCGGCTGGACAATGACGCTGCGCTGATCGCTGCTGCGACGATCGCGCGTGCTGCCGAAAGCAGTAATGAACGATTCCGTCAGGTGCAGCAACAGATCAATCAGTGGGCCGACGACCGGATCGAGGGTGCCGAAGTCGAACTCGACACGATCAAACGGACGCTCCGGGCGTCACGGCGCGACGCGGAACAGGCTGAGACACTTCAACAACGCCAAGCCGCCGAAGAACTGGTCGCGCAGATTGAACGCCGACAACGCCGGCAGAGACGTGCCATCTTCGAGCTGGAAGACGAGATCGAGGAGCAGCGAGTCCGACTCATTGCCGACCTTCGCCGTCGTGTGTCCCAAGCGTCGAGTGTCGTGGAGCTGTTCACGCTCCGGTGGGACGCGGTGTGAGTGCGACCCCGACCATCTCCGTGCTGGGCGGTGGGCGATCGGAGATCAACGATGCCCACCGACGCGGCGGCCTCTCCGTCGTCATCCCAAGGAAACGCAAACGCGGACGCCGGACCCTTTCGGGAAGGAGCCTGTTCGCGATAACGGCAACGCTGCACGAAATCACGCTGCCAGCACATGAGCCGGTAGGGTATCTCGCGGGGTCCAAACTCATCGGTCGCGCCCAGAGCGGTGATTTGGAGGCGGTCCGCCGGGTCTGGTCGAACAACGCACGC
>JAUZRW010000098.1 GCA_030950085.1 Anaerolineae bacterium | reverse complement strand
CTTGAAACGGCTCGCCGTCAGGGGCAGTCTATCTTTGAAACACTCAAGATGATTTTTGCACCACAGCCTGATTTCTCATGGATAGCTGAATAGATACCGAATATTCAAACAGCTTCTTAAGATTGTGTCCTTACAGTTCACAAGGGGGCATTGTAGGGACAGTATCCATACTGTCCGCCGTAAAAACAAAAAGTAAGAACAGGTAAATAATTAAAAATAAAATCTCGGTTTTGTAGGGGCATAGCGCGCTGCGCCAGTACGACGGAATTCTAAAAACTTTTCGGACTCCACATTAAAACTGTGATTTATTGAATTTACAAAAACGAGGTCATATGACAGTTACATTTCGTTTCTCTCCGCGCCTGATTGCCATTGTGTTGACAATAATTGCGCTTGTTTTAGCGATTATTAGTTGGGCGCTAGTCGCCTATGAATGGTCATTGGGTGTCAATAATACCTACTGGGTACATGAAGCCAGCACGCTATTCAATGTCACATTTGAAGGTAATGTCCCGACATGGTATGCAGTGCTGCTGTTGTTGATAGCCGCCTTGTTCAGTTTTCTCATTGCGGCGGATGTCCGTCAAAGCAAATCAAATTGGCGTATTCATTGGATGGGTCTCACGCTGTTATTTCTCTATCTTTCCTTAGATGAGGCAGCCGCGATTCATGAAATTTTCACAACGCCCACCCGTGAGGCATTTGAAACTACCGGTTATCTGTACTTTTCTTGGATGTTGGTCGGTGTTCCAGTAGCGATTGTGGTCGCCTTGCTCTTTTTGTCCTTCGTCGGGAATTTGCCGAAGCAGACCAAGATTGCTTTTTTTCTGGCAGGGATTGTCTACCTTACTGGGGCAGTAGTTGTCGAGTCGTTTGGCGCAAATTTATGGTATGAAACAGGTGGAATCGTCACGCCAAGATATACTGCTATTGGGGGTGTCGAAGAGTTTCTGGAAATGTTCGGGGTTATTTTGGCGATTTATGGCTTGCTCGATTATTTGCACCATCGGGTCGGTACTATCACATTGCATTTTGGCGAGACAGAAAAAATAGAAAAAGAAGATAGCAATGAGCCATCTTCTCTTGAAAGCTGAGTGAAAGCTAGTTTTGTCTATAGCGACGAAGTGTATCCACCGCTATATCACTTGTGTTAGCTGCTGCCGTGTCCACGACCACCGCCACTGCTACCACCGCTGCCGCGACCACTGCCACCACCACGCGGGGTTTCACAGCGTTGCCGCCAACCATTTGCCGGTGCCCATGGTGGGGGTGCGCCACTGCAATCACCGGGGTCACGCCACACGCTACCATCAAAAATGAAGACATCGACATTCACGAAGATAATGACAATGGCAATAATCACTGGATTATCGTCATCCCAATCCCCTTCAATACGGAGAATATCACCAATTTGAATAACCGTTAAGAGAGGGTCATCATCAGCGAGAACAATGCTGAAGTTGAAGATGATAATCGTTGTCCCGTCTATTTCGGTCACGGGTCCTTCGATGACAATCACAATACCATCATCATCACCATTATCGTCGTCTTCATGAATATCAACATCTTTGCTGATTGTGATAATGACACCATCTAATTCGCCTGCGATAACGACTATCAATGCCTGACTATCAAAGTCGTCTTCGAGTGTTATCGTGACTGTGCAATCAAAATCATCCCCTGTTGCGAGGCTATCTGGAATATCGCACAGTGATATATCTATGCTTGTGCCGCTTAGGTCAATAGCGGTGAAAGTGCTACTATTGAGGTTCAACACGACAAAGCGCACGAGAACATCATCACCAGCATCGGCTGCAACATCAGAATCAGACGAAACCCATGTTGTGCCATCATCGACTGAGATGAAGATTTGGATACTGATGCCTATCCCGTCATTCGGCTCTTGCGTCGCTTCTGGTGTGACTTCTGGTGCTTGGGTTGTTTCCGGTG
This sequence comes from Anaerolineae bacterium, assembly GCA_030950085.1. Lineage (GTDB taxonomy): Bacteria > Chloroflexota > Anaerolineae > Aggregatilineales > Phototrophicaceae > JAUZRW01. The sequence goes on along the minus strand of JAUZRW010000098.1, from coordinate 26,886 downwards.
TGACTTCCGGTGCTTGTGTTGCTTCCGGTGTGACTTCCGGTGTGATGTCACTCGGCAAGATAATAATCACTGCAATAACAACTGTGCCATCCAGACTACCACTCACGGTAACTTCCATGCCACTTTCTAGCACAGCAAGCACCGTACTATCCAGTGTACTGAGGTCTACGGTTAAACCAGAGACGGTCATCGTTGTGCCATCAATGGCTTCAATGATGCCGGAAAATTCAATCGGTGTTGCGCTATCATCTTGCGCCCCAACCACCATTAAAGTTAATGCCAGTAGGAGTACAATTAAGAGCGAAATAAGTGTACGTTTCATGCTATTTTTGTCCCCATTATTCTTCGTACATAATTAACGGATAATTGCCGTAATCACTTTAGATACCGTTGTATCAATGGCAACGTTACATATTGCTCAATACTGATGTTTAGGACATTTCAATAATTAACTTTATGTTGCTGAATAATTGGTAACTTCTTCGTTACCCCACTCGTAATGTTAATTATATACGAAATTAACGAAATGACACATGAATATCACTTAGCCGATTCGTACTATCGACAGCAAGCGTTGTGCGGTGACTTGTACGCCATTCGTAGCGAGGGTTTGTTTCGGGGGCGGCAATTGCAGCGCACTATCGAGACAATCTATCCATGCGCCTTGTCGGAAATCATCCACAGTGACACGAATCGCCTGTGCATAATTTTGAAGTGCCTCATCTAGTAATGCAGATTCACGCCAATTCGGAGACAAGGTATATATCATCGGTGTCCGATGTCCCACTACTTCGGCAACGGTACTACCTCCTGCTTTGCCGATGACCACATCTGCTAAGGCAACCAAGTTATGATAGTCGTTATAGTCTGTGGGAATCATGCGGAATCGTTGTGGCGCATCTTTGACCTGTTCCCAAACACCCGGTACAACCAGAAACACCCAGCCGTCTTTTGATTTTAGCGGCGCAATATTGCTAGACCAATCATGCCCACCCATCGACAATAAGCCAATATGTTGGTCAGATGGGATATTCAATGCCGCGCACAATTGCGCTCTCGCTTGTGTCGCCGCATTGTAAATCAGTGGGATATCTTCGACTTTTTGTATGAGATTAAAATCGTGGGCGAAGGGCATTCTTAGAGCTAAATTTGCTTTGCGATAACTGTCCTGAATGGTATCAATCAGATAGCGATATTGTGGAAAATCCGCCATGTAATACTCGTAAACCCAATCCCAGCGAAAATGCGAGACTAACACAGATGGCACATCGGCTATTGCTGCAATATCGAAGGCAATTTGCGGCATATCGACGACAATAAGCTGAATCTGTTGCTCCCGAATAAAGGCGATTTCTTGTTCAATGATGCTGTCTTTCTCTTGCAAAAAATCAGCCAACCACTGTAACGAAGCGCCAATATCAAAACTGAGGGCATCCGGCTGAATCAAGCCGATGTCATAGCGTTGCTGATGATAGGTCGCGGCGTGCTTGAAAAATTTTTGTGGTGCGCCTGTTCGGACATGCACTGCTGCGCCCTGTTGTGCCAGTTCACGAATCACAGCTTGCTGACGGGCAGCGTGTCCGAAGCCATGGCTGCTAATGTAATAGGCGATATGTGTCATGTAATGCTCTATCTTGTGCATACGGGCTATTTTTTAGGCGAACAATAATAAAGAATGTCTAAAAAATTTAAGGCTTCCAAATCCGTTTTGTACCTTCATTTCCAATATTCAGCAACTTTAAGGTTTGTATTGCATTAGGATACAGTATAATGCTAGACTGCCAGCATCACTAAAATGGCGACAATACCTGCCCCGATATTAGCAATAATCACCGCACGGGTTGACCGCATCCAGACACGAACCACACCGAACATCAAAGCCAATACGAATGGCGCAATGAAGCCATACCACAAAGGGTTGATGACCACATCAGGACGTAGACCATAAACCAGATAATGTGTTCCCGCATAGAGCAATGCCGTTATCAGCAAGCCGAAATAGCCGCCCAGTGTTGCCCGTAATCGCGGTTGAATCACCCCAAAAAAGATGAGACCTTCGGCAAGCGGTTGGACAATGACAGCAAAGATAATCCCTAGCAAAAGCGGTCTTATCTCGAAAGTGCTATAGATACCTTGTAAGGGGGCAATTGTCGCAAATTGATTAGCACTGCCTAAGCCAGCCGTGACATTTGCCAGCAAGCCAACCCCAATGCCAAAGATGAACATCAATATTAGGGGACGCTTTGATTGGGCAGATTCACTGACAATACGCAGTGCCGCAAATTTTTCCGATGAACTACGCCAGCGTACCACTACGAATGCTGCCGCTAAGACTAATCCGACTGTCCAACCGATAACCAAGCCTGTCGGAGTGGGTACAAGGTTATCGGGCGACAATAGAGACGCAAGCACAGAACCAATCATCATCAATGTAACTGCCAGCACGCCTAATACCAAGCCGACATCAAACAGCGACCACGGCGGCGCTGCATACGTGCGTCCGAGTTGCGCGAAAAATCCTTCTCGACTTGTTTTATTGGATGCCATGTAGCGACCCCCTAATGTCATCAATGAACAGATATTGAGGTGATTGTAAAGGAGGGCTATGCAAAATTGAACGGTTGTAAAGCACGATTACCCGTATTTTTAATCCTCACTTTCTTCAATCAGGTCAAGAGGATTGACTTCTAGCCATTTTGCAACTTTCACGATACTATCAAACGGAACTTTGTCTAATGTTTTATAGTGGAGGATGCGTGAGATAGCAGAATCTGTCAAACCAGTACCTTCCGCCATTTGATGCTGAGAATACCGTTTTCTATCGCGCAATTCTTTTTGAGTTAGCAATATAGGTATATTGTTTGTAAGGTTTCCCATTGTTATTTATCTCTCGGTCACTCTATCATGTATCATGTTGGAAAGCAAATTTATTGACGGCTTGCAATAATTGAAGGAAAGTGATATAATCATAATTGCATCATAACATGATGTATTGAACTCAGCAAAATACATAAAGGAGTTGTTCAAAGCCATAAGATGCAAGTTTGCGGGGTAGCCGTACCAGTAAAAACACTTTCGCAGGTGAAAACTACTGGCACGGCTGGTAACTAGGCAAGCCTAGCCCTGCACCGTATTGAGTGCAAATTCATTATAAAGGAGTGCTGTGCAAAATTGAACTGTCATAAACCGCAACGGGCGAACACATGGGTTTTGTCCCTACCATTGACTATTTATATTAGGAGAATTATGGATGAAAAAGATTGTTTTTCTTGTTCTCGGTCTGGTGATAGGATTCTTCTTTGGGGAAGTCCTGCGCCGCCAAAAGATGGCATGTTTGCAGATATTGGAAGAAAAAGAGGCTCGTCGCAAAGCCACCAACGCCAAATATGAGCGCGAATGGCAGAAAGAGCTCGCTAATATGCCCTTTGATGAGCGCATGGATTACGAATTATTTGAAGCTACGATGCCACTCGATAATTGGATGCCCTATGAGGGGGATGACAATGCGGAAACGTAGAAGTTATCACCTGTCACGCTTGAAAAGTGAACTCCGAAAACGGGCGCTGGCAGAAGAAGAGGAAGACAAACGCCGCGACACTTGGCGCTTATTCTTCAAGGCGCAACATGCCGAACACGAAGTCCGCGAGATGGTCATGGATGCTGAGATGCGCCGCTTGCTGGAATTCGCCTTCCCGAATGGGCTTCCCGATGCTTTTCGTGATGATGCCGATGAGCGCAAAAAGCCAAAATCTCCCAAACCCGATGATGCAATAGATGACGAAGATATCCCACCGCGTCAAAAAGGGTTATGGGATTAATATCCTCAATGGGAGTGCTTGTATATGCGCTCCCATTGCAATTATATTGGCGAAAACAGGTGAATTACAAATGATGAGGGTTAAAACCACTTCAGTAAGAATCTTAATTCAGAATCATGCTCTGCGCCTCAGATTCTCCGTTTCTCTGCGTTATGCTTTTTCTAAAACCGTGTGTTCTAATAGCCACGACTAGAACGGCTTTCGGCATCCATAGCCGCAACCGCCGCAATCGCCACCACATCTTCAACATCATCACCCGCTTGCAAAACATGAATCGGCGCACCCATACCCAAGAGAATGGGTCCAATCGCTGTCGCATTCGTCAAGCGTGAGAGCAATTTATAGGCAATGTTCGCCGCACCCAAATTCGGGAAAATCAGCACATTGGCATTCTTCACCTGACTAAACGGATAGCGCTCTTCAATAATGGCATCGACAACGGCTGTATCGGCTTGCATCTCGCCATCTACGACAATATCAGGACGACTTTTGCGCACTTTTGCCACGGCATCAGAGACTTTATGTGACATGGGATGTGGTGTCGCGCCAAAGTTACTAAAGGACAACATAGCGAGGCGCGGTTCAAGACCGAGTGTCACAGCGAAATCGTTAGCGAGAATCGCCACTTCGGACAAAATTTCTGCGTCAGGGTCTATGTTGACGGTTGTATCCGAGAAAAGATAAACCTTGTCATTGATAATCATGATATACAAGCCACTGACAATAGACGCGCCTTGTCGTGTGCCAAAAATTTGTAGTGCTGGACGCACAATATCCGCATATTCATGGGTGATACCGCTTACCTGTGCATCTGCATGACCCATTTTTACCATCATTGGCGCGAAAAAATGGCGACTCCGCAATAAAGATTGTGCCTTGTCGATTGTAACCCCTTTGCGCTGCCGCAATTCATAGAATGCTTGGACATATTCATCCCAATAGGGGTCGTTATAATGGTCACGGATTTCTGGGTCAAAGTTCAAACCGAGTTCTTTAATGATGCCGCGAATCTCGTCTGGATTGCCAACCAATATTGGAATACCAATCCCTTCATCTTGGACTCGCGCCGCCGCACGAATAATTTTCGACTCGCGCCCTTCTCCAAAGACAATCCGTTTTTTCGGTGAAGCAGATTTCGCCTTGTTCATAATCAGGTTACGGACAATCTGCCCCCGACCTTGACGCGCAATGAGATTATTGCGATATTCTTCAATATCAATTTCGCGGCGAGCGACACCACTTTCCATAGCGGCTTCAGCAACAGCAGGCGCAACATACAGCAAGACTCGCGGGTCAAGCGGTTTAGGGATGAGATAATCACGCCCGAATTTCAATGCTTTCAAGTTATACGCTGATAAAACACTGTCGGGAACATCCACTTTTGTGAGTTGTGCCAAAGCGCGTGCTGCTGCCATCTTCATCGCTTCGTTGATGTGCGTCGCATAGACATCTAATGCCCCACGAAACAAAAACGGAAAACCAAGCACATTGTTCACCTGATTAGGATAGTCACTGCGCCCTGTGCCAATAATCGCATCAGGACGGATTTTGCGTGTTTCTTCCGGCGCAATTTCGGGGTATGGGTTCGCCATTGTCAGCACAATCGGATTGGGCTTCATCCCCTTAAGCCACTCTGCTTTAATCGCGCCTGCCGCCGATAATCCGAGTACCATATCTGCCCCTTTGAGGGCATCTTCTATGCTACGGACTTTACGTTTGGTAGCGAATGCCCCTTTGTATTTATCCATATCCACTTTACGACCTTCATAGACAATGCCATGAATATCTGCCATGATGATATTTTCACGTTTGACACCGAGTACCACATAAAAATTGGCGGTTGCGATGGCGGCTGCCCCTGCTCCAACAATCACAATATGCAAATCTTTGAATTGGCGATTCGTGACTTCACAGGCATTCATAAGTGCCGCACCACTGATAATCGCTGTGCCATGTTGGTCATCATGGAAAACGGGAATATCGAGTGCTTTAATCAGCCGTTCTTCAACCTCAAAACATTCTGGCGCTTTAATATCTTCCAGATTGATACCGCCAAATGTGGGCGCAATCGCTTTTACGGCGGCAACAATTTCATCGGCTGTGGTGGCGTTAATTTCAATATCGAAGACATCCACATCTGCGAATTTTTTGAAGAGGACACCCTTGCCTTCCATCACAGGCTTACTAGCCTCTGGCCCCAAATTGCCCATTCCCAGAATAGCACTGCCATTGCTCACCACCGCGACGAGATTCGCCTTAGCGGTCATTTCATAAATGCCAAGTGGATTATTTTTAACTTCGTCAACGGCATCAGCGACACCGGGCGTATAAGCGAGTGAGAGGTCGCGCTGACTATCAAGTGGCTTGGTGGGCGACACTTCGATTTTGCCGGGTCGTCCGTTGCGGTGATAATCTAACGCATCTTGGCGCGTGATAGATGCCATGTGTTTTGCTCCTGTGCCTGTTTGCAGTATTATGTTATTAAAACACGCTCAAGCCAATTACGACACTATTTCAGAAATAAACAAGAGTTTTCTTATGATTAAGCAAGAGCAATTTTCACAACTCGTTAGAATCTTACCACTTATCCAACGATTAAATCCACAGATGAAACGTGATTTTCAGCAAATAGCCTATTATGCCCGTATTCCGTCAGGGCGCGATATCTTCGCACAAGGCGATGATGTGGATGCGATTGCCTTATTGCTTTCTGGTGCTGTGCGCGTCTACAAAATCAGCGAATCAGGTCGAGAAATCACACTTTACAGATTCAGTTCAGGCGAATCGTGTATTCTCACAGCCAACGCGATTCTCAATAATCAATCTTTTGCGGCGCTTGCCACTGTCGAAGAAGATGCCGAAGCGATTATGATACCCGCAGCAACCTTTCGCCACTGGGTCAACCAACATGAATTATGGCGCGAATTTGTATTTGGACTCTTATCGCAACGGCTGGCACGAGTCATCGAGATTGTAGATGAAGTTGCCTTTGGGCGCATGGATATTCGCGTCGCTAAATTCTTAATCGAACGCACAGAGGCACAAAATCCACTGATAACCACGCATCAAGAAATTGCGGCGGAACTCGGCAGTTCGCGTGAGGTCATTAGCCGTATTCTGAGCAGCCTTGCGAGTCAGGGATTTATCCAGATGGAACGCGGTTCAATTGAAGTTGTTGATAGTCAATTACTACGAGATTATGCGCTTCGGTGACTTTGTCACAGACAGGGCAGTTTGAACACCTTAGACTATCTATAACGTATTCGGAAATCTAAGGAGATTTAATATGAACCCCTTCGTTAAATTCATGTCTTCAGGTGCTGGACGTTTGCTGCGTATTGTTGCGGGTATCGCTATCGTTGCTGGCGGCTTGTTGGCGCTAGATGGTACAGTTGGCATTGTCGTGGCAGTTATCGGTCTTGTTCCCTTGGCGGCTGGCTTGTTTGACTTTTGCGTTTTCGCGCCACTCTTTGGCAATCCATTCTCAGGTAGCAAAGTTCGTGAAGAGCAATAAGCATGTTATGGGGTTTCATAGCCCCATTTCATCCCCAAACCAACAAAATGCGTATTTACTCAGCTTTCAAGAAAAAGCCTAACACAGAGACGCAGAGAATCAGAGGCACAGAGAGATTTTTGAATAAGATTCTTTGTGTTCTTGGTGTCTTTGTGGTTCAATATCCTGAGTTCACGGATAGCTGAATAGATACCAAAATGTTATTGCACAATACAAGCGGAGCGATGGCTTATATGCCACATCGAATTATTTACTACAAATCTGCAATCTGACCGCGCTGTTGGCTCATGGATAAACGCTTATCCGAGTTACGAGCCACTCAGCCGGCGGTTGAGATTGAAACAATTGAAGTGTTAACCAATCCGTTACGTGCCATGCGAGATGGAATCATGATGATTCCGGTTATCCTCGTCGGAACGCGGCGCTGGTATCATGCCCCATCTCTGGCTGACCTTGAAGCAGCTTTGTGTGAGGATGTTGATTAAATAACCTGAGTTTTGGATAAGCACAGAAAATGTGTTTTTTCAGCAAATTATGGATTTTCGGGCGTAAGGGCGCAGTGCCTTGCGCCCCTACATAACAACTTTTTTGGTCGTGTACTAATCTATAATGGGTTTGAGGATAGCAAAAATATCTCGGCACAAATTCTCGACAAATAATGCTGGATTCTCTTGTGATGCGATATCATCATAATTCACCACAACCCCTTTCCAACCTGTCGTATTCCAAAAAGCTGGCGTAGGCAAAGGTTGCTCTTCAAAATCATCTGGATAGGGATACGCATAGGCATAGAGATAGGGACGCTCATATTGTCCCGGTGTATACGGAGCAAAGCCAAAGCTGAGATGGGCTTGGCTTTCATCCATTGCGGCATCCCGAAACCACAATGTTGATAAATCAAAATGCTCTGGCCACAAGATAATCGGGGTTAAATGCCCATTCAAACGAGACCGAAAACGCGCTACGCCTGTAAATATCGCATACAAGGCATCGGCATAATCACCTGATAGTTGGGTGTCAAAAACCAATTTTTCTTTGTGATTATATGTTTCTAAACTTTTTGCAGCCGCTTCTTTATCGCCATCACTGCGTTTGAGTATAAACCCTTCTGCCAGCGAATCACCTTCGATATCTGCAAAAAAATCAGCCAAAATATCGTCTTTCATCGCTGCTAAGAGAGCATTAAATAGACTTTCTTGGCTATGTAATTTCATCGAGATAGATACACTGTCGCCATTCGGACGATGGTATACTACCATGCCCTTTTTGAAGTCGATATCGAGTGAACCGCCTTTAGGATATGTGCCAGACGACAAGCCATGCGGTTGTATTTCCATCGGCAGGTGCAACCAATTTTTTTGACGCTCACGCAATGCCCCATGAATCGGCGCAACGATTTCTACCGCTTGATGCAGCAGGTGAATCATCGTTTGGAAGTTATCGAGTTTGGGTAATGGCATCTAATCGTTCCTCATTATGTTTGCTTTATTATTCCTACATCTGAATTGTACAGTATTAGATAAACAGTAACCTTCGCAATACGTTTAGAAAGTGATTAACGCAAAGATGCAAAGGATGAAAGGCGCAAAGATTGGTATGATAGATGAGCCTCTTTCTCATTGCCCATCAATAGACATCCGTTTTTGTCCTATCCCTTGTCGCCGATATAAGGCAAATTCTCGAAACCCAATTCTGCTAATGCTTGTCGAACACGCTCCACATCATCGCCATCATCCGCATCATATGTTCGCACACAAATCAGGCGCTCATCACGATGACTTTGCCCATGTGCTGGCACAGTCGAAACTTTGGACTTGTAGCCTAGTTTTGCGGATTCTGTCGCTTGCTTGATGCTTGCCCACACTGCATCAACGACATCAACAGTTGTGGCGATTCGCCACTCGCCTGTGCGAGGAGTCGGCGCAAGTGTGTTGTCTGTTGTATTTTTTGCTTCTATCCAATACACACCCGGCACTTTTGACGGCATGGCTTCTTTATCGTGCAGCATCCGAGCATTTTGCACCATATGAATCAAGTCGAGATTGATAGAATCGTCTTTTTTGTTCATGATGATTAAGGTGTCAGCCGCACTTGCAAGGCATTCAAAACAAGGTCAATCGGTGTGAAAATCGTCGCTGTCCCAGAACCCGCAAAGAGCAATCCCACGGCGTTTTGTGAGTTCTTATCAACGACTAGCGAACCACTATCGCCACCCGCACTCATGCCAGTTGTCATGACTTGCCCTGTAAAACGGGCAGTTTTGCGTCCGGCGGCTGTCGTATAACCCACATCTATAACAGCATTAACAACAGTGACCGTTCCTTCTGTATAATCGGTTGTACGCCCTGCTTTGCGAACAGCCATCCCGATTGAAACTGGACTTGTCCCCGTAATGATGCCAATATGTCGGATTTCATTCGTAAACATACCATTATCAAGCGGACGGGCGGCAGCAGCATCTATCGTATTTTCAGGAATGGTCGCCTGTGCCTCAATCGTCGTCGCATTGATAGGGTCAAAGGCTTGGGCGATAGATTGCGTGGTTGTCAGACGTGTTTGTGATTTATTGATATTTGCGACTGAATTGCCGAGATTCATGAAGAGTGTCGCGCAGCCATCTGGCTCATTTGTCGTGGGAGTCGTGGGTGTTGTCGGCGTGGTGGGTGTCGTGGGTGTCGTCGGCGTTGTACCACCACCTGTTGGTGTGCGGATGAGCGTTTGTCCGCCTGTATACGAATCGCCTGTGTAGAGTAAGTTCATGTAGCGGTCTAATTTAGCAACCACATCAGCCGGACGCTGCCCACCATCGGTTGCCGCAGGTTGTAAGACATCATCATTGATGAGCGCATCATTACTATTAGATAGCACATGATTATTCGACAAAATTAAGGGTTGCCCTGTGGCTTGGTCATACACTAATGCGCCGAATGTGCCTGCCGTGACGAGATAATGCCCAATAGTAACACCCGGCGGAATAGTGGGTCGCCAACTATCACGAGAGCCACTATTGACCTGCGCCCGAATCTGCCCGACTTCCAGCACATCGGTTTTCATACCATCTAGGTCACTTGGCACCATATCATCTTCTGTGAGTGCTTCTTTGGGCTTCTTTTGCTCCACCATAGCGATGATAGCCAGTTCGCCTGTTGCTTCACCTTGGGCATCTTTATACCCTAGCCCAACCCCAACAACACCGCGCTTTGCCATGAGTTGCAATAAAAAACGTTGCTGCGCTTGTAATAACTGGTCGAATAAAGCCATCTTGCCCTCCCACCTCTGAGTCGTACTGGCGCAGCGCGCTGCTCCCCTACAAAACCGAGATTTTATTTTTAATGATTTACCTGTTCTTACTTTGTTTAACAAACTTAGGACTTACGCAGTTGACCGTTATTTTCGGGCGCACACGTGGGTACGCCCCTACAATTTTGTACGCAAGTGCGTAACTTCTAAAACTATCTCTGATAACTCTCTAACATCGGTCTCACATTGCCATTTTGTGTGAGGCGCGGTGAAACCTCGAAAGGGGCTTATTCCGATTCAGTTTCAAGTTGCTCATCTGTCTTGCCGAAGCGTCGGGTACGAGTCGCAAATTCATCCAATGCCGCTTTGAAGCATATTCTATCGAAATCAGGCCATAGCACATCGGTATAATAATGTTCAGCATAGGCACTTTGCCAAATGAGAAAGTTACTCAGGCGGAATTCGCCACTGGTGCGAATCACTAAATCGGGGTCGGGCAAATCACCCGTATATAAATGCTGACTAATCGACTCTTCGCTCACATCCTCTGGTGCAATCCCTTCGCGCATCATGTTTTGTACCGCATGGACAATTTCGTCACGTCCACCATAATTGAAAGCGACATTCAATATCAAGCGCGTATTGTGGGCAGTTGTTTCACAGGCTTGCACGACTTTTTTCGCCACCCGACTATCAATGCCATCCAGTTCACCAATATGACGAATTTGTACCCCTTCTTGGTTCAACTCTGCCAATTCGCGGTCAATGACCATTTCCAGAATACGCATCAGCAATTGGACTTCACGACGCGGACGATTCCAGTTTTCAGTTGAGAAGGCGTAAATTGTGAGAATCTTGACATCAAACTCAACGGCGGCGCGAATAATCTTTCGTAGGTTTTCTGTCCCTTGTCGATGCCCTGCCGCACGAGGCAAACCGCGTTTTTTTGCCCACCGCCCATTACCATCCATGATGATTGCGACATGACGCGGCACACGCCCTGTTAAATCTTCCATATCCGATTCCATACTGTTATCGGTCAAAATTTTCATTGATTAATCGCCTTAATTACCGGATAGTGAGATAGCAATCCCCCCAACGCTACCTTATACAAAACTAGCACTCAAAAACCTTACTTGTTTAACAAAGTATCTGTGTTAAACCTATAGACTCTATCTCGCCTTGTCATTTTGTGTGAGGCGCGATGAAACCCCGAAAGGGGCTTTGTTGAAATTAGATTTCCATGATATCAGTTTCTTTAGCTTTACCCGTCTCATCAATTTTGTCGATGAACGCCTTAGTCATGTTATCCACTTTCTCTTGAGCGCGTTTGCTCTCGTCTTCGCCAATATCGCCTTCTTTTTCCAGTTCTTTGATATCGCTCATGGCATCACGGCGGATATTACGAATAGAAACCCGTGCTTGCTCTGTCCGTTTACCCAGTAATTTCACCAAATCTTGCCGTCGTTCACGGGTGAGGGCGGGCATATTCAAACGCACAATGCCACTATCTGTATTAGGGTTAATACCGATGTTGGCTTGGTTTATCGCCGTTTCAATGGCGGCGACTGCGCTAGGGTCATAAGGACGAATCGTAATCGTCATCGGTTCTGGGGTCGATAAATTGGCAATTTTACGGAGTTCGGTCTCTTGCCCGTAATAATTCACCATCAAGCGGTCAACGAGTCCGATACTGGCACGATTCCCCCGTATGCCTTGTAAGTCTTGTTCAAAAACAGACAATGTGGATTGCATCCGTTCATCGTTATACTCAAGGATTTCGTCCAACATAAGCACTTTCCTTCCAAAGAACGTGATAATTTATCGTAGCATACTCTGATTATGCAATGCCTTCACCATAATTTCAACACATTCAACAATAAGCATCGTCGCGGAGTCGGGCAAAATGACCAAAAGTTTTGATGAATAAGGCTAGACATGTTATGCTTGTTTAACAAAGTATCTGTGATAATGCTCTAATGTCGGTCTCGCATTGTCATTTTGTGTGAGGCGCGGTGAAACCCCGAAAGGGGCTTATTTTAAGATTGTCACTTGGGGTAAACATTCAATTCAGGATTGGGCTTATGTCAGACGCGCTGGCGTTACGGGTTGAAGCGCATCAACTTACAACCCGTGATAAGACTAAAATTCATGCTGTCCTCTATCGTCCGTTCGACCATCAGCAGCGTGCTGTTTTGATAGCCCCTGCCATAGGCTTCAAACAATCCTTTTATCAACATTATGCCAATTATCTCGCAGAGCAAGGTTTCCTTGTACTGACGATTGATTATCGCGGCATTGGGGCATCGCTACAGCGTCGTTTATGGGGTTACGAAGCGAATCTTGGCGATTGGGGTGGTCAGGATATGCAAGCAGCTATCACTTGGTTAAAGCGCCATTATCCGACTCATCAACTCACTGTTGTTGGACATAGTATTGCTGCGATGTTACTCGGATTGGCACAGTCTAATACCTCTGTCGATGCTTTCTTGGGGATTGCGCCCCCCCATGTTTATTGGGGCAATTGGTCAAGACGCAAAAAAGCAATGTTACTAGCCTTCTGGTATGGGCTTGTACCGATAAGCACGATTGCTATGGGTTACTTTCCTGCCCCTATTTTCAAGTTAGGCGAGCGTTTACCGAAAGGTGTGGCACTCGATTGGGCGCGTGCTGGGCGTAATCCACAAGCATTACGGGGTGTTTATGCCGATAGCGAGTATCATCATTTCGATACCTTCACAGGGGTCATGTTATGCTACAGTTTTGACGATGATAGTCTGGCTCCCCGAAAGTCAGTTGCCAATCTCTTATCGCTTTACCCAAATGCACAAAGCAAGCATCATCAACATATCATGCCAGCCGATGTGAAGCAAACGAAAATTGGGCATCATGGTTTTTTCCATCCACGAATGCGCCATTCATTATGGTCGCAAACAACATCATGGCTCATGAATCCACAAGCCCCTACTGTAGAACAAGTCGTGCCAGACACGCTATCAGCCAATTTAGAGACGAACGAATTTCCAGTTTAATCATCTAGTACATCACCAAAAAAGTTTTTGAGGTTTCGTAGGGGCGACAGCGTGCTGCGCCCAATCTTCAAGAATTAAATTGGTCAAGTACTAGTACATCACCAAAAAAGTTTTTATAGTAAGAACAGGTAAATCATTAAAAATAAAATCTCGGTTTTGTAGGGGCATAGCGCGCTATGCCCTTACGACGGAATTCTAAAAACTTTTCGGACTCCACAATAGTACTCGACCAATTTAATCTTTGAAAATTAGATTATGTGTTTTTTGGGCGCAATGCCTTGCGCCCCTACATAAAAACTTTTTTGGTCATGTAATAGTAACCTTCGCTATGTTTTCAGAAAATGTTTAACGTAACACGCAACCTGCCCCAAAAGCTAAAGCATTTGGCAAACCTTTGTCGCAGGAAGCGCACAAAAAGGCGCTCTGACCTGCTCTTTTGCCCCTTCTAGTGGGCATGGTTTTTGGAGAGCTGAGTTTTAGTTAGCTGCAAAACAGAAAAACGCATAACTTTAGAAACTTATCGAAGGTTACTCTTTAGTTGATGTTAAGATGTGCGCTCGATAAATGCTTGTATTTGTGCAGCGATTTCTGTGCCTTTATCTTCTTGCAGAAAGTGACCGCCACCCACAATTGTAACCTCTTGTTGTTCTTTAGCAGCCGGAATCAACTTGCGAAAGAATCTATCGCCTCCTCTTGTAACGGGGTCGCCATCACTGAACATCACGAGTGTCGGTTTCTGCCATGTCTTGAAGCGTTCACGGGCATCCCGACTGCGCTTTGCGCCGCGCATATCGGGGGTCGATGGCACGATGAGAGGTAATGCCGCAACACCGGCACGATACGTTTCATCAGGGAAGGGAGCATCATAGGCATTGACCACATCCCGACTGAGTTTTGAGGAAGTCCCACCCTGCACAATCAGCCCTGCAACAATGCCCAACCCTTTTTCACGGGCGAAATTTTGCCACTGCTTAAAGCCCTCTCCTAAATCAATATCTCCCGTACCGAGTCCCGTATTCATGATGACGAGGCGCTTGATACGTGCTTCGTGTTCAACAGCCAATGGTAAACCCAGCAGACCGCCCCAATCTTGCACCAGAAGCGTGATATCGTGCAAATCCAGTGTTGTGAGAAAATGCGAGAGTGAATCATAGTGAAAATCATAATTGTGGTCTTCGATTTTGCTTGGTTTATCACTACGCCCAAAACCCATTAAATCCGGTGCTAAACAGCGATAGGAGCTAGGTAGGTTATGGATAATATGGCGATAGAGATAGCCCCATGACGGTTCACCATGTAGCATGACAAGGGTTTCGCCATCGCCGCCAGTGTCAATGGTGTGCATTCGTCCGCCATTCGGCTGGTCAATATAACGCGGCTCAAAATCATAGTCCGGTAAATTTTCAAAACGAGCATCGGGGGTGCGTAAAAATTCCACGAAAAACATCCTTTAGTCAAGTCATTATTACCCTATCATGACACACCCCGTCTATCAAAGCAAAAAAATGTGTATCTATCATGTTTTTCCAAAGACTTTTAGAACGCTATGAGACGTAGTAGAATACGAATTGCCATTTCGCATCTTCTTAATGATTCTTACGCTGAATTGTGACACAATAAAACAAGCATAATCTGAGGAATTGAATTGAATTGAATATCGCACGCCGCGCCTTAAAAGGGATATTCTGGTCATATGCCACCTACATCTGGCAACGCCTACTGACACTCGCCACTACCGCCATCTTAGCGCGTTTACTTGTTCCTGAAGATTTCGGTCTGATTGCTTTTGCCATCATCATCATGGCACTGATTGAATCAGTACGGGGCTTTGGTATCAATGATGCCCTAATTTATACGTCTGAAAAAGTTGAAGAAGCTGCCGAAACTGCCTTTGTCATTAATACGGTGATTGGCTTTGTTCAATTTGCTTTAGCCTACTTTCTTGCGCCGTATGCCACCAACTTTTTTGATGATGCCCGTATTGTGGATGTGCTACGGATTATTTCTCTCGTCTTCATTTTTGACGGGCTGGGTAAGACGCACAGTGCCATGCTAGAAAAAGAACTCAAGTTCCGCCGTAGTGCCATGCCCAATATTATCGCCACTGCTATCAAGGGATTGGTCTCGATTGTACTGGCATTTATGGGTTTTGGGGTCTGGAGCATCGTATTTGGGCAAGTGATAGGGTCAATCACTCGGATGATTGCCAGATGGTGGACATTGCGCTGGATACCTCGACTGCACTTTTATACCGAACGCGCTCGTGCCTTATGGGATTATGGCGTTCATGTCTTGATTTTCACCTTGCTTAATGTGGCATTAGAACAAGCTGACCAGATACTCATTGGTACGATGTTGGGGCAATTGCAATTGGGCTATTATGCCATCGGCGTGCGCTTTCCTGAATTGGTGATTGCCAATTTTAGCCTTATCTTGACGAAAGCATTATTCCCAGCTTTTTCAAAATTCCAAAATGATGTCGCCAAAATGAAAAACGGCTATTTGATGACGACCAAATACACCGCCTTCTTGACTGTGCCGATGGGTTTAGGCATGGTGGCTGTAGCGCGAGAAGTTGTATTGGTCATTTTCGGCTCACAGTGGGAACCCGCTATTATTCTGATGCAAGTGTTGGCATTGTTAGGGATGGTTGCCACCTTACAATGGAGTGTCGGCGATGTTCTCAAGGCACTTGGCAGACCCGATGTTTTAACAAAATTACAAGTTGTTGAAGCGATTTACACCTTCCCGATGATTTATGGCTTTGTCGTTGTGGGACGACTCGCGGTCATGGCATCGCTGGCGAATCTGATTGCCATTACAATGGGTGCTATCACAAGGATGTTTGTTATTGCTCGCTTTTTGGATATCAAGCCAAAAGTTTTCTATACGATGTTCCGTTCGCCCTTTGTCAATGCCACTATCATGGTTTTTGTGATATGGGTTTGGCGCACTTTTGCCTATAGCTTGGGCTTACCCCTGCTAGTTATTCTTATCACGTCAATAGTGATAGGGATAATTGTCTACGCGGCTGGGATGTGGTTGATGGAAAAAGATGCCCTACTGAAAGCACGCGAGATGGTCTTGTCCACTATCCGCAGCAAAAAAGGTGATGATGATGAAGACGACAATGATGATAATGAAAACCCCGAAATTGCCGATAAATCAGACCTCATGGAGGAATAGTTTATGCCACTCATTATCACTTTGACACACGAAGCCGATGCACTGCAAACATTACGCGATGAATGGAACGATTTACAGGGGCGTAGTGTAGCGCGTGGTGCAGCATTATCATGGACTTGGATTAATGTTTGGTGGCAACATTTTCATGATTTGGGTGAACTGTGGTTGATGGAAGCGCGTCGAAGTGAGGATAATCGTCTCGTAGGCATTGCGCCGATGATGCGGATTCAGGTCAACCCTAGAGTGGGTCTCGGATGGCAGCAAATTGAGTTCATTGGCTCATCGCATTTTCATGAACATCTCGACTTTATCATTGAACCTGATTATGAAATGCAGGTTATCTCACTTTTTATAGAAAAACTCAAGCAGCATCGCAACCGTTGGGACATCTTACGCCTTGCCCGATTATCTGATACGCCGACTCTCTCTTTTTTGGAATCATCAGAGGAATCTTGGCAAGTTAACGAAAAACAGGTCATGATTTCGCCTTATATTCAACTCCCAGCCGATATAGATGCGTGGATGTCTTCGGTGAGCAAGAATCGGCGCAAAAAACAACGGCGCTATCTCCGTTATCTCAATGAAACCTATCCTGATAATTGGTCAATCACTCAAGTCACTGACCCGACACATCTCGATAAAGTCTTCGATGAATTGGTTGAACTGCATCAAGCGAAATGGGATGATACGGATAAAAGCGGCGCATTCTATCAATATGGCGATTTGCGAGCTTATTTCCGTGACCTAATGCACGCTTTGTTGCAAGACGGTTGCTTGCGTCTTTATCAGATGGTGGTTGATGGCGAGACAGTCGTTGTCTTATTCAGTTATTATTATCAAGGGCGTACATACGACCAAGTATCCGGTGTTCATGACATCTCTGCCGATGTTCCTGTAGGTCATGTGATGACACAACATAGTATCGCACAAGCTATTGCTGATGGGGCAGATGAATATACGTTTATGTGGGGAACAGAGCCGTATAAATATAGTTTTGGCGCGAAAGACCGCATCCAACATGCTTTCGACCTTGTGAATAGTAAGCGTGTACAGTTTCATAAGAAAACCGCTCAGTTTCTACGAGGCATCAAATCGCGTGTCCGCGAGGTATCAGCAGGCGATGATGACAAATAGGAATCAAAAAAACGCCCCCAAATGAGGAGGCGTTCCAAATTGCGAAAACCTGTTTGCTTAGGTGAGGCGGTTGTAATATTCCACCACAAGCTGAACATCTACCGGAACTTGAACTTCGCCATCTTCCGGCACGCGATTAAGAGTCGCCGTAAATTGGTTTTTGTCCACGTCGATATAGGGTGGGTATGCGCCTACTTGGTCTACCCATTCCATGACATGGGCATTCTTCCGCATCCGTTCACCCACTTGGATTTTCTGACCGGGCTTGACCTGATACGAGGGCAAATCGAGACGTTTGTCATCCACGAGAATATGACCATGCACGACTAATTGGCGTGCTGCCCAAATCGTCGCGCCGAAGCCGGCCTTATAAACGAGATTATCAAGACGACGTTCCAGCAATTTGAGCAAGTTATTGCCGGTTGCGCCTGTCATCTGGTTCGCTTTGAGATAGTAGTTCCGCAATTGACGTTCGCGGATATTGTAGATGAATGATAATTTTTGCTTTTCATCCAACTGCATCCCAAAGTTGCTGCGTCGTCCACTACGAAATGCTTTTTCACGACCATGCTGCCCCGGTGGGAAAGCACGATTGTCAAGAATCCGAGCATATTTCGGACGGGGCGCTAAAAGTTCACCAAAGCGCCGTTGGGGTTTAGCCTTTGGACCATGATACGATGCCATAAAAAATTTACCTCTTGCTGATAGTCACCGAGACAGCCGCTTCTCGGATGCGTTCGATTATTGATTTCTGTCAAATTAACGAGAGTGAACGTCACAACAAAATATTTTACTATTGGGCAGTATAATTACTAGGGTTGATTTACCTCAACAAAACAGCCCCTTTCGGGGTTTTATCGCGCCTCATACAAAATTACGCAATGAGATAGCATTTTACAGGCTTATCCGAGGTACTTCGTTAAATAAGACAAAAAATCCGCTTGAATATGGTACTGATTGTATCAGGTTATCTCGCTTGCCTTTCGCTATAATCAAAGAATTATGCTGAGAGGAATGATGCCTATGTCGATTTTTTATATC
Organism: Anaerolineae bacterium; assembly: GCA_030950085.1. Lineage (GTDB taxonomy): Bacteria > Chloroflexota > Anaerolineae > Aggregatilineales > Phototrophicaceae > JAUZRW01. Next base: position 7,921 of record JAUZRW010000098.1, on the reverse strand, counting down.
AATGGCGACTATGTAGCCGAAGAAAATGCGGTACTGAATGCCCGTGATTTGTCGATTTTGCGTGGCTATGGGGCATTCGACTTTTTGCGAACCTATGGGAGGCAGCCTTTCCGCCTTGATAAGAATATTGCACGCTTACGGCGGTCTTGTGGCTTGCTTGAGCTCGATTTAGTATGGAGCGATGAAGAGATTGCGGACATTGTGCTGGAAACGTTGCGCCGTAATGCCCATGTTAGCTCAGATTTCAATATTCGTCTCGTGGTAACAGGGGGTATCAGCAACGACAATCTTATCCCTGATAGCGAACCATCTTTGTTGGTGCTTGTACAGCCTATCAAAGCCCCGCCTGCCATCTGGTATGAGAGGGGGGTTAAGGTCATCACGGTTGCCAATGACCGTCTTGTACCGGAAGCCAAGAGTATCATGTATACACCAGCAATTATCGCTCAAAAACGAGCGCGAAAAGTGGGTGGGATTGAAGCCCTCTACAAAGATGATGACGACAATGTGCTAGAAGGCACGACAGTTAATATATTTGCCTTTATGGGTAACACACTCATCACACCGCCTACAGATGGACGCATTTTACCCGGTATCACCCGTATGACTGTGCTTGAGATGGCACAAGAATATTACACAATCGAAGAACGTGATTTACCCTATCATGAACTGCTTGCGGCGGATGAAATCTTCATGACAGCAGCGAATAAGCAAATTGTTCCCGTCGTGACAGTTGATGACCATACGATTGCTTCGGGTACTGTCGGCGAAGGCACACAACATATTATGGCTTTGTTCGCAGAAATTACGGCAAAACGCGCCGCAGGTCTGGTGGTATAATGTGGCGAATTTGTGATTGACTGAATTTTTCTTTGCGCCTTTCATCCTTTGCATCTTTGCGTTAGGTGTTTTCTAAAAATATAGCGAAGGTTGCTCCATGCCGACAAACATTATCATTACAACACTCAAACCCGAATATGCCGCAGCCTTAGAGCAATTACAACGCGCTAGTTTCCCGACCTTAGCAGAATCAGAATTGATGCTAGAAAGGCATTTTTTGAAACATGCTGAATTATTCCCCGAAGGTAATTTTGTGGCGCTCTGTGATGCGAAAGTCGTCGGACTAGGTTCCGGCTTTCTGACTAACTTTGATTTTGACCATCCTGACCACACGTTTATAGACATTATCGCAGGTGGCTATTACACAAACCACGACCCCGATGGTGATTGGTATTATGGGGCTGATATTTCGGTGCATCCTGATTATCGCAAACGGGGGATTGGCAGCATGTTATACACAGCACGTAAAGGCATTGTCAAACAGTTGAACAAAAAAGGCATTGTCGCCGGGGGCTTGATTCCTGATTTTGCCAAGCACAAAGGCAAGCTGACAGTACAAGCCTATGTTGATAAAGTCGTTGCTGGAGAATTGCACGATTCGACACTCAGCTTTCAGATGCGGCGTGGTTTTGAAGTGCGCGGTCTACTAGAAAATTATATTGCAGATGAAGCCTCCGATAATTGGTCTACGCTCATTGTGTGGGACAATCCTGATTATGAGGCATAATTCGGCAAGTCGGCATCGCTTAAACGGGCGTTTTACGTGGATTCTGATAAGCAAAATCATGTTGCGATTATCTAACACGTAGAGAAGTGTTACTGAGGATAGACAATGGCACAAAAGCAATGGATGTGGCAAAACGAAGCAAGCGGCGGTGTACAAGGTGTGATTGTCGATTTTGACGATGGACTTGTCAGATGGTTTGATGAACCCGGTTGTGCTTGTGGCGGCAATGATTCTGAGCAAAGTATCGCCGACTTTCTCGAACGCGGCGCACGTTTCATTGTGCCACCGGATGATGTGCTGGAAGAAATGCGTGCGAGTCTCAAGATTCACGCTTAATCCCCATTGAATTTCCAAACAAAATACAGTCTGATAGTGCCGAGAAGACAGATAAGCCACTTAGAGATACTCTATGCAGAAATGGTATTGGCAATGGCGACGGATTGATGCTTGGCTGCTTGCCATTCTATTATTGGCTGCTGCCCTCCGCATGATTCAGCCGGGTTTGTATAGCACATGGATTGATGAATTACTCATCACTGATTCTGCGATGCAATTAGCCCGAAATGGTCATTGGACATGGATAGGCAACCCCACTTCTTTTGAACCCGTTCCTGCTCACTCACCCTTGACAACTTATCTCACTGCCTTGCCCCTTATCTTTTCTCCAAATTGGATGCTCGCTCGTTTGTGGGTCGGATTATTAGGCGTTGTTGCGGTACTGGGTATGTATCTGATGTTGCAGCGTTACGGTGGGCGCGTTGCCGCGATAATGGGCGCAACACTACTCGCTGTCATGCCCTTAGCCGTCGATTGGGGACGTTTCGTCTGGAATCCAAATTATGCGCCGCCATTGATTGTTTTCTGGTTGTTTACAGGCTTATTGGGCTACCATGAAGGCAAGTCCAAAGCACAGATTATCCATTGGTTGTTGTTGAGTGCTATTATCCAAACACAGACCGCCTTAGTTGTTGTGATTCCACTATCCTGTTTTCTACTGGTCTATGCGTTTTGGAATGGAAAAGGTCAACGACGGCTTTTAATACGAACAACACTGATAGCATTCGGCTTGGTCGCTTTAACATTGCTACCGTGGCTCTATGGAAATATCGCTGTCAGACAAGGCAAGGTTAACTTTGTGGCACGGCAGGTCTTTCGGGATGGCGATATTGATTACCAAGTAGTATCTCTAAGACAACTTGTCGAAACGTTTAGCCAGTTGACTTCAAGCACGAACTTCTATAAAAACACATTAAACCTGAGTGCGAATAGGGCATGGTGGTGGCAGAGCGACTTCCTACAATATGTATTTTGGATGCAATCGCTTGTTATGGCAATTTGTGTCGGATGGGGTCTTATCGTAGGTTTACGACGACGTGATAATTTTCCCCTTTTGTGGTTGAGCCTTGCGTCTATCTGGTCGCTCGCTTTTTTACTCTTGGGTTCGGGTAAAATCCTACCAACATATTATATGATGGCGACAACTTTTGCATCTCCGGCAATTTTCGGGCTGGCATTTGCTCGCTTATTTTCATGGAAACGTTACTGGGGTATTCTGTTTATTATTTTTATCTTGGCACAGTTATGCTTCTCACTGGCACGTTTGAGTTGGTATCAGCGTGACCCCAATGTTTTATCTGTTGGGGAGGTAGAAACAATGGTGGCAGAATGGGCGCAACAGGGCGCTATTGTCATGCTCGATGAGGCGACAGACGAGGCATTGTATACGCAAATTGAGTGGACATTGTATTACAACATTTTCGCAGAGCAATTCCCGATGCGTGTTATCAACAATACCCATGCTTTCCCGATTGCGTCAGAAGGTTCTGTATTGGCAAGTATCGCAAGCGACGACACTATTGCCACATTTTTTGGTGAAGGCGATATCTTGTATCGTCCAAAACGTGATTTTCGCGCTATTTTTGTGAATCCAGATGCACTACCCCAGCCGCAATTTATCCCTACTGGAAATAGTAACTTCGGTAACATATTGGCAGTATCAGGTATTCATAGTGATGCTATTGAAACCGGAACATCAAGCGAGGTATGGATATTGTGGCGCGTCCTCAATGTCACAGGGCAACAAATTCAGTTTTCACTTCGTTTACAAGATTCCGCAGGGAATGGCTATGGACAAGTGGATGGCGAAACATTGCAAGCCGATGTTTGGCAAATAGGCGATACCGTTCTCACACGCCTCACCTTACCTGTTAGTGATACCTTACCCGATGATAGTGACATACGATTTCAGGTGTTGGTCTATACATTGCCCCAAATCAGCAACATTAGCCTGATAGACAATGCAGGCAAGCCCGTTGGAGACATCCTGACTTTACGACCCAATAGCGACTAAAGGGCGTGATTATAGGCTGTCGATAGTAAAAATACTGCCTATCACTCTTGACATTTGTACTTTGACCAAATAAAATGTTCCTCAGATAGGGGCCTATAGCTCAGTTGGGAGAGCGCTTCAATGGCATTGAAGAGGTCAAGAGTTCGAGTCTCTTTAGGTCCACCAAGCAAAGCTCCGCATCTATCGGGGCTTTTTTCTAAGTTTGAGAAGTAAAAGTTCGGGCAACCTTAGCTGAAAGGTTACGGTAGTGGCAAACAAGAAGCGTACCATCTGGGAAGACCTTATGGAATTAGGACGTGAAGTGCGAGAAAGAATTGATGAAGCACTCAACCCTGAAAAACGGCGTAAACCTGCTCGCGTCCCTGCGCCAATACGCAATACCCACCCCGAACCTCACAATGAAGACCATCCCTACTAAAAATTTCAGATGACTTAGTCCCTCGCCTTATACAAAAGGTATTTTTGTGTGTAGGGGCGTACCCGCGTGTGCGCCTGTTTATGTTCTGACTGTACTTTTGTGTACAGTTTTTTGATTCTTAGAGTTGCGACCTTGCGACGGATAGCATACCATCGTGTGTATTGGATTCTGGGTTCATTTTGATAATAGTGGGAGTGCAAAATATGCTTGATGTTGTCTGTATGGGCGAATTACTGATTGATTTTGTGGCATTAGAAAGCGGCGTGACAGTTGGCGAAGCATCCGGTTTTGAGAAAGCACCCGGCGGCGCTCCGGCTAATGTTGCGGTGGCTATTCAACGCTTAGGCAAGCAAGGTGCTTTTCTTGGTCAAGTAGGGGATGACCCATTCGGGCATTATCTCGCTGATGTCCTGAAAGCGGATGGTCTTAACATTGATGGTCTGCGCTTTAGCACAAAAGCCCGTACTATGCTGGCATTTGTCTCGTTGCGTGCCGATGGTGAACGGAGTTTCAACTTTTATCGCCATCCGAGTGCCGATATGCTCATGACCCCAGATGATGTGGCAACAGATATGATTGACGCGGCACGAGTTTTTCATTTTGGCAGTATCACCATGATTACTAGCCCAGCAAAAGAAGCGACACTCGCTGCCGCACAGCACGCAAAAGAGAACGGCAAAATTATCACCTATGACCCCAATTTACGCCTTGCCCTGTGGACTGATGCCGAAGCTGCCCGTGACGGAATGCGAATAGGTTTAGAATATGCCCATGTTGTCAAAGTCAGTGATGAAGAAGTCGATACCATCCTCAAACGCGGCGAAAAATTGCATGATTGGTTCGACACATTCCAGCAATTGCAATTGATACTGCTCACACATGGGCGCAATGGCGCAACAGCCTATACTCGCGGCGGAAAGGAATCCAATCATAGCGGCTATCAAGTACAATCTGTTGATACCACAGGCGCAGGCGATTCGTTTGTGGCAGGAGTCATCGTCAATTTATTAGAGCAGATGGGAGATGGCGCTGATTTTGAAGCTGTCGATTATGACAAATTGCTGCTATTCGCCAATGCAGCCGGTGCTATGGCAACTATAGGGCGTGGCGCAATTCCATCTTTGCCGACACGCCAACAAGTCCATGATTTTATCACAACATCATAATTGAAACATGACATTTTGCATGACAGCGCCACACACTATCGAATAGAATCAAAGTAATCTAAATATTATTTGTTCACTTCCGTCAAAGGAGGGTGACATGTCGTCTGGGAAACAGCACTATGACCCGATTCTGCTTGCCACATTGAACATGCTGGGTGTTGCCTCACTCATAGGCGTATCCTACTGCCTGTTTGCCCTCCTTAGCGGATTGCAGCCTATTAATCAAACAGATGTTGCCTTGTATTTGCTGTGGTTTACCATCAGTGTGCTGAGTGTTTATGTCATGCGTTTGGGTGACATCTGGGGAGCTTACGCTTTAGGGATTGCGACAGGTGCCATAACTATCTACGATTTTGCACGCGGCATGGCAACGTTAGGCGGTGCAACACTTGGCATACTGGTGATACTGATTATCTATAGCTATATCCAAGAGACCACACCGCTAGGTGATAGAACGCAGAATGCGGCGTAAAACCTTCATCTAGCACCTTCTCTACTTCAAGGCGACCATCCGACAGTCTCATTGGGTGGTCGTTTTGATGCCCCAATTCACATTATCTTCACCGAATCACTGCGAGAAGCCCCCGAATTTATTCGTGGGATCACTGACAGGCTTTCGCTATCTAAAGTGGCATTTCCCTGATGACAACTTGATATTACTCGAAGGGTGCATTTCAGAAAAGTAGCACACACTCAATTGGGCAAGAAATTTTTAGTCGTATGCTGCACGAAATTGCTCCTACCTTGCCGTGATTACATTATTCAGGTACTATCCGCTCGAACTGAGAGGAGAATCGACCACTATGCCACAGGCTTTAATTACGGGCGGTGCAGGCTTCATCGGTAGCCATCTATCGGATTGTCTGCTCAAGCTCGATTATAACGTGACCATTATCGACAATTTGAGTACAGGGCAATTCAAAAATATCGCCCATCTACAAGATAACCCCAAGTTTCGCTTTGTGATTGAAGACATTCGCAACGTTCACACGACAGATCGTTATGTCAGTGAATGTGATGTTATTTTTCATCTCGCGGCGGCTGTCGGTGTCCAGAAAATTATCCAAGAACCGATTAACACCATAGAAACCAATATCGGCGGAACGGAGGCTCTGCTGAAAGCGGCTCGTCGTTATCGCAAAAAAATCTTAATTGCCTCCACGTCAGAGGTCTATGGCAAGGGCGTGAAGTTTCCGTTTGAAGAAGATGACGATAGCTTAGTGGGTCCCACGACCAAAAGCCGTTGGAGTTACGCTGCCAGCAAAGCGATTGATGAATTTTTGGGTTTAGCCTATTATCATGAAATCGGCTTACCAGTAGTGATTTTCCGTCTCTTTAACACAGTGGGACCGCGCCAAAGTGGACAATATGGCATGGTTGTGCCGCGCTTCGTCAAGTGGGCATTAGATAATCATCCGATTCAGGTTTATGGTGATGGGGAACAATCGCGCTGTTTTGGCAATGTCTATGATGTCGTTGATGCCATTCACCGCCTTTCCACGGCAGATGAGGCAATCGGTGAAGTCATCAACATTGGCACAAATGAAGAAATTAGCATCTTCAACCTTGCCAAACGAGTGAAAGAACGGGTGGGCAGCGATTCCGAAATTCAAATCATCTCCTATGATGAAGCCTATAAAGACCCCGGTTACGAAGATTTCATGCGCCGTGTGCCAAGTATTGATAAAATAGGACGTATCGTGGATTGGAAGCCATCAACCGCACTCAATGATACGATTGACCAAATCATCGCATATTACAGAAAGGACGATTAAATGGGTGAAATCACACGTAAAGAATTGATTCTCGCCTTAGCAGGTGCGAGTGCCAAACCGCGTCTTGCAGGGATCGATTTGTCGGCATTGAATCTCCACCGTCTGGATTTTGAAGGCGCGAATCTGCGCGGCGCGAATCTTAGCGCAAGTAATTTGCAAGAGGCTATTATGCGGAGTACCAATCTGACCGGGGCTAACCTGCAAGTTGCACAATTGCCATTTGCTGATTTGAACGCCGCTAATCTCACTGTTGTTGATGCCAGTGGTGCAAATTTACAGGGCGCTCGCTTAACAGGGGCTAATTTATCCAACATGAAACTCAATGGTGCCAACCTAAAAGATGCGAATTTACAAGGTGCTAATGTCAGTGGCGTGAAGTTTGATGAGAACACGACATGGCCGGATGGTAAAAAAGGCAGTCAGGGCAGCCCAGCAAGTTACACCTAAGACGATAGATTTGTGCTATCCATTGAGAAGATGAACTAAAGTTATGCGTTTTCTGTATTGTAGTCCATTTCTTATCGCTGAGGGTTAAAACCACTCAGCTATCCAAAAGCCATGCCCACTAAAAGGGGCAAAAAGCAGGTTAAAGCGCCTTTTAGTGCGCTTCCTGCGACAAAGGTTTGCCAAATGCTTTAGCTTTTG
>JAUZRW010000097.1 GCA_030950085.1 Anaerolineae bacterium | reverse complement strand
TTAAATTCTTTTGGGGGCATCGACTTTTCCTGTTTGCGCTTATTTCTTTATATTGTAGCGCTTTTCTCTTTGTTTTTCCGTCAGAATATCGTCGCTTTTTCGCTTGTTTCCACTCTGCCCCTATTTATTGAGGTGATACTTTTTTAGTATCATCACGCCGATAAGAAACAAATATCTTGACCATCGAAAATCCATGCGCGTTAGTGCTATAAATAAGAGTAGCTACAGTATGCCGTGAAATCTAACGTAAGGCAAACGATTCAGTCTGATTTTTGTTGGCGACGACGGATTTCTTCTAATCTACCGAAGCCACCCATAGCACGAATCTGTTCACGGGCTTCTTCACGGGCGATACGAATAGCCTCTTCATTATCGTAGTGGAAAGCTAAAGCCGCATGAACAGCCGCTTGCGAAATTTCATATTCATTTGCAACGGATTCTATACCCTCTTGCATTGCGAAACTTGCGATAAGATAGGCTTTCAAATTCGTACCGACCATGACAGCATCCAAAGGATTATCTCCATGCAATATGATATGTTGCTTGAGTTCTGTAACCATCACGACACCTCATTTATTTGATGTAATTAACTTGATTATACACGTCATTTTGAATACTAGCTGCCCCCTCTAACATCGCTGAATGCCAAAAAATAATCTCACTTACAATGCGCCCTATTCCCTCTGGTTTTTTCAGATGGTCACCAGCAATGAAAACACCGCTATGTTGAAATCCAGCATTCGCACGATTTTTGACATGGCTAACGATATGTTCATCATGCGTTAGCAAGCAATAATTATTTTGATGTGCGTATTCAATCAAATCAGGGTCGGGCGTACCTTTGCCAACAGTGTCTTCTACGCGGTCAACAATTACACCATTCTTGCGAAGTTGTTGCACTATTGCCTTTGCAATATGTTCGTCAGTCAATATCTTGAACTGATTTTCTATCATTTCCTATAACTTTCTTTTGCAAAAAAGGGATGCCCAGTTGAACATCCCCATAATAGTTTAGCATATGCTGATGACGGTTATTCGTCGCGGCTGCCGCCATCACCGAGCAAATTCTGAATTGAGGTGGCGGATATCTTGAAGGCGTGCGTGACATCGGCAGTATCGAGCATCCGCCCTGCAAAGAGGCGTGCCATCTGATACATGAGTTCAAGCGCGGCATCTCGTGCCTCGCTTTGTTCGTACTTGCCTAAATTTTGCACCAAGTCACAGGCGGCATTGATATGGAGTGTACCCGCCAGCATATCTTCGTCAATATCCATGCGCTTCACATAATCGCCGACCAAGCCAGCAAACGGACCCGGCAAATCACCTTTATCGAGTGCGTCGCGTGTTTCTTTGATGAACTCGGCATCTTTGGGATAATTCACAATGGCAGGAACATCTTCTGGCTTGAAGCTCACAATCCGCGCCCGAATACCCCGTTGGCGATAGTAATCCAGAATCGAGAGATAGTCTTCTTCCGGCACACTCTGGAGTAACTGATTCGAGTCGCCATCCATTTGTACCAATTTGATGCGCGGATTCATGTGGGCGTACTTTTTGAGGAAAATCGGCTCAATCGTGCCAGAAGCATCAATCACATTAACACCATAGCCAGCACCAAGTAATTGGTCTTGCTGTGACCCTAACTCACGGGTGATATAGTAAACAGTATAATCTGTGCCATCTGTATATTCTTTGAGGTTTTTATGTCCCTGCGGAGTACGGAATGTCACCATATCCATGATTTCTCGGAAGAAAGCATCGTCTTTCAGTGACCAACTCATAATGAGGTAGCGGTGTCCTAGAATAATCCGTTTCCATGTTTGGGGGTCTTCTTCGGAAATACGCTTCAAGCCCTGTGCCAATTGCTCTTCAATCGCCTTTTGTACCTTGAAGAACATATCATCTTGCTGGATATCCTCGCGCGAGGCTGTCGGTTGCAAATAGGGGCAGTCAATCACACCGCGCACGAATTTTGCCCAACTTGGCAGTAAACGGGTATGTTTTTCCATGATGAACATGCCGCGAATGTAAATATTCACATCGCCATACTCTTGAATCGAAGCCATTGTCCCCGGTGGGATGAAAAGAAAACCTTCCATCGGGACAGTCACAGAATCATGTCCCAGACTAATTTCTTGGTCATGCAGAGGGATAATTGCCAGTGGATTCATATGCCCAAAAGTGCGATTGACGTACTCTTTCATCGCCAAATCAGGGTCAACCGAAGCCCAAGGTGGCATTGTTGCATTAACCACTGCCCCACCAGAAACATGCACCGGAATATCAAGGAAGTCTGCATATTGGTGCACAGTATCAATCATCACGCGCTCATTGAGCAAAAACGAGGCTTCCGGCTTGACGGCAAGTTCGACTCGTGTACCAATCGGGACTTCTTCTTCTAATTCAGTAACATCATAATGAACATCACCTGATGAACGCCAGCGGACGGCTGGTTCATCTTTATAAGACTTCGTAATCAGGGTGACTTCATCGGCAATCAAAAAAGCACTCAGGAAACCCAAGCCAAACTGCCCTATCAATTGACTTGCTTCATCCGGCGACAGAATAGCGAGGTTTTCACCCAAGTTACGGGTATAACTGCGCCCAATTGTCGATAGATATTCGGTCACTTCATCTTCAGTAAGACCACTGCCATTGTCTGAGATGATGATTTTGCGTGCCGTGTGGTCAAAGGTAATATCGACTCGCGGCTTATAGTAATTATCTTTAGTTTCGACTCTGCGTCGAATACAGCTATCATGGGCATTCTGAATGAGTTCGCGGATACCGACTTTCTTGCTGCTATAGAGGCTCTCTGCCAGCACTTTGAGAAGACCGGGCAGATGAATTTGGAATTGTTTTTTCGTTTCGGACACAATAATCCTTACATATTTCAAATATATCGGACGTATACACACTTCATTATACTCAAATTTTGCTATCGCATGACCTATCCCCCCATATCTTAGGGGGTAGCGATATAATAGGTAGATTGCAAATAGGGGCAATAGATGCTTATGCTTAACACCTTATGTTAAAGTAAACCATTTTTCCAGTTGGTATCAGAGAATATATTGCATATCCACAAGCAAGTTGAACTTTGCTATAATGGACAGTCGATTAGTCGTGCAGGAGTAGTTTAAGATGGCAAGCAAACGCAAAATTACCAATGTCAAGCCAATGTTCGGTCAAAGCCGTTCTAAGGCATTCAACACTGTGAAGCGCAAATTCGCACCGAATCTGCAATCCAAGCGTATTTACGTGCCGGATATTGACCGCTTCGTGAAAGTTCGTGTCACTGCCAAAGAAATTAAAACCATCGACAGAATTGGTCTGCGGACATTTCTCAAACGTCAGGGTAAGAAGCTGGAATCATTGCTTTGATAGTGCATCCACAGCAAGAACGCAATGTCCTGTCAGTCTACGGTTTTGTAGCGGACAGGACGAATGCCCCTTTTAGCCGATAATAACCCTTCCATTGCCGATTACAACAACATCGCGTTCTTTAGCTTTGGTCTGGAAATAGACTCCATCGGGTTCTTGCCACATTTCAGTTGCGAGTGTATTGCCGGGATAGACTTCACGAGTAAAGCGCCCTGTCATCTGCTTGAAGCGTGACGGGTCATTGCCAGCGAAATGTTTCAATACCGCACGTCCGGCAAAGCCATAAGTCGCCAAACCATGCAAAATCGGAGTCTCAAAATTACCCAACTTTGCCATAGCAGGGTCGGCATGGAGTGGGTTGATATCGCCGTTCAAGCGATAGAGCAATGCCTGTTTGGTCAGCGTTAGCTCTTCATGGACAATATCCGGCGCACGGTCTGGCATTTCGATTTTTTCGCTACTGCCGCGTTCGCCACCAAAGCCACCCAAACCCCGAATGAACATTGAACCCGATGTGACAGCAACCAATGTCCCATTTTCATCGGTGCAAGATACTTCGGTTGCAATCAACATACCACTGCCTTTATCGTGGATACTGCGAATTTTGGGTATACATGTGATTGTGCCTTCTATCGGTAATGGCGCTTTAATGTCAAGGGATTGCTCACCATGTACCAACATCATCGGGTTGAACTTAATTCCTTGAATATCGCCTTGGATGATATCGTCAATCATCTTGCCACTATATATCACAGGCATTGTTGGCAAGGCACAGAATCCACCGTGTAATTCATAGACAAATTTCAGTTCGTCGGGGTCAAGCCAATCAGAGGGCGCACCGACTCCCATGGCATAAATCGCTGTATCGCGCTGTGTAAAAGTATATTGTATCGAAGGGAGCGCTTTGCCAATCGCAGCATTCACCACATCTAAAGGAACAGTCATCTAAGCATCCTCTCAAAAATATCAAAAAACATCAATCGAATCACCATTTGATTATAGCGTTCTTTGGCATATAGCGTCACCTGTATGACGTGGTTATAGAAGTGAGTCGCTATCTGTGAGATACTCTTAGACTAACTACTCGCCTCTCAGGAAGTTATTGTTACCTAATGACACTATTGCAACCCAAGCAACAGTCGTATTCTTTGCTGTTTCAGGTATCAGCACTAACCACTTCGCGCACCGTGATTAATACGGGTTTTCGGATGATTTATCCCTTGCTGCCGGTCTTTGCGCGGAGTGTAAATGTCGAGATTACGACACTGGCGACACTGTTAACATTGACACAATTGCTCGGTCTGACAGCCCCTTTTATCGGCACAATTTCAGAGCGACAGGGGCGCAAATTTACGATTCTTCTAGGCTTACTGACTTATACAATCGGAATGTTAGTCGTTTTTATTGCACCGAATTTCATGGGATTAGCACTGGCATTGTTGATTGCTTCATTTGGCAAAATGGCATTCGACCCAGCATTACAAGCCTATGTTGGAGACCGCACGCCCTATAACAAGCGCGGCATGTATCTTGGCATTGTCGAGTTGGCTTGGTCTGGCGCATTTTTGATTGGTGTTCCTGCGATGACATGGTTGATAGCCACCTATAATTGGCAAGCGCCGTTTGCGGCATTGTCAATCTTAGCTGGATTTGGATTGCTTGCAGCATGGTATTTACTGGAATCTGATAAGCCGACTGTTGTTCAACGAGCATCTTTTGGCACGATATTTCGTTTAGCCGTCGATAGTCGCATTGCGATTGCTGGTTTAGTGCTGGGTTTTTCGATTAGTGCCGCGAATCAATTGGTGAATGTCGTTTTCGGCTCGTGGATTGAAGTATCATTTGGCGTTCAATTAGCCGCATTAGCAGCCGCAGCCTTTGTGATTGGCGCATCTGAACTCGGTGGCGAGGGAGTCGTGACATTCTTCGCAGATAAATTTGGCAAGCGTCGTCTGGTCATACTCGGTATTGGTGGCAATATCATCGCTTGTTTGATTCTGCCATTTACCAGCTTTAGCTTGACTGCCGCGCTGGTCGGATTATTTTTCTTCTATCTGACTTTTGAACTGAGTCTTGTTGCCACGATTCCGTTAGCAACCGAACTGAGTCCGAATGCCCGTGCTATGTATATGACCCTCCTTGTATCGGCATTTACATTTGGACGGGCAGTATTCACACCACTTGCGCCCTTACTATTCAATTATGGTTTATTGGCGAATGTTCTCGTGGCTATTGGATTAAACCTTGTCGCCCTTGTCGCCGTGTGGAAGTTCATTCACGGGAAATAGGATGACGATTGGCGTAACTTTCATTGATATTTTAGAAAAAGCGTAACGCAGAGTCACAGAGAATCAGAGACGCAGAGCAAGATTCCAGTGAATCACGATTTTGTATTTTGCGACGGACAGCATGATTTCTGAACCTATCTTCGTGCCATTCGAGCGCCTTCGTGGTGAATTTTTTAGGCATTTTCTCATAGATAGGTGAACAATTACCCAAATTCTACATGATTATTTTGGTTACCTTTGACTTTGGCTAAATACCTTTTTCCTTTAGCCTCAATCCCATTTAGGCTCTCTACTTGGGTATTTAGTGCATCAAAGGTATATAGA
>JAUZRW010000096.1 GCA_030950085.1 Anaerolineae bacterium | reverse complement strand
CTTTTCCAGTAGCAAATAGTCGTCAATAAGCCTTTCTTTATTCAGTTGTTCCAGTTCTTCTCGTTTTGTCAGCATGACTTTAGTATACTTCTTTTATTCACTTTCGCTCTCCACAATCTCATGGATAGCTGAATAGATACGCTGTTGAGTCGCGGACGAGATATATCTCGTCCCTACAGTTCAAAAAGGTTCTGTAGGGATGGCATACATGCCATCCGCAGTAATTCCCACTATGGAGTGAATATAAAAACAGAAAATATCGAAATGAGAAGAACGGCGACTCCATAGACAACTGCCCCAATCCGAAAATAGCGTTTATTGCGCTTGGCTGAATCTCGATTTTCGATTTTGCTGAGTGCTTTTTTGGCATCCTTATTTTTGGGGTCGATTTTGAGTACCCGTTTGAGCCATTTTGCCCGTTCAGGAAGTGAAGGGGCAATTTTCGCCAGCCACATCATGGCACGGGTATTGCGTTTATCAACTTGCAAAATCTGTTGGAACATCATACGGGCAGGTTGTTTTTGCCCATTCTTCAAGGCTTCAACTGCCATATGGTAAAGTTGTTCTTTATTCGGTTTTTCGGACATCCCCAAATAGCTCCCGTATAGTTTTAGCTCTTATTTTGATTGTGCCTTTGTACCCTATTCTCAGCAATAGGATACCCATCCCACGACGAAAAGACAATCACTTGCTACAATTGTACGATATTTGCCTATCATTTGACAAACGAATCGGGGAAAATCGTGAAAACTATTGGCTTAATTGGTGGACTGAGTTGGGAATCGTCGATTGAATATTATCGTATTATCAATGAAACCGTTCGAGAACGTCTAGGCGGTTTGCATAGTGCAGAAACTTTGATGTTCTCATTTGACTTTGCCGAAATCGAAGCCTTACAAGCTGTCGAAGATTGGGAATCAGCAACGCATCGCATGATTGCCGCCGCTCGTCAACTTGAACGCGGAGGGGCAGATTGTATTGTGATTTGTAGTAATACGATGCACCAAATGGCAAGTGATGTGCAAAATGCGGTTGATATCCCTCTGATTCACATTGCGGATGCGACGGCTAAAGTTATCAAGGCAAAAGGCTTGAGTAAAATTGCTTTGATCGGTACACGTTATACGATGGAGCAAGATTTTTATAAGGGTCGCCTGATTAATCAGCATGAACTCGATGTTGTGATTCCTGATGATGATGGGCGCACGGTTGTTCATGACATTATCTATAATGAATTAGTGGTGGGCAAGGTGGAAGAAGAATCGCGCAAGGCGTATCAGACGGTGATAGATGACCTAATTGCAAGTGGGGCAGAGGGGGTTATCTTGGGATGTACTGAAATTGAATTGCTGATTAGCAAGCCTGAACATAGTCCTGTGCCAACTTTTGCGACAACGTATCTTCACGCGCTGGCGGCTGTCGATTGGGCATTAGACGGTTAGAGTGCTTTTAGCGCCCATGTGATGACATCAATATGATGAACATAATGCAGCAAAGGTTTTGTGTCGGGTAAGGCGATACCACTCGCTGCTACGATACTATTCTGCTCGATATTGGCTTCGGCAGGTTGTACAGACCACAATTGATGTTGAATATCGCCGCGATAAAGTTTGCCGCGTTTATTAGCCGCATAGAGGGCATAGCGTTCTGTTAGCCAGCGTTCATGACTATCGGGTGCATAATCTTGAACGCTACCTGTTGGGCGATAACTTCCCACAAATACACCCTTTGTTGCTCCGCGATGACTACGATAACTGTGATACTGTATGTTATCACCCTGTTCTGAGATAGTCATGTCTGCATGATAGTAGGGCAGGTGGAACCAGCGTCGCGCAGTGAAGACAGCTAATGGATTTGCGGCATCTAAACTAAAAAACCAGACTCCGGCAATGCCATCTTTGACAACATAAGTACGCACGTTCAATTCTGGAAATGTATGAGTGAACGGAACAGGGGGTAAGCCACGCAGACGAACCCCTGTCATACGAAAAGGAACAATGCCTATCCATGCTGTGCCATCCCATGTATCTATTTCTAATTCAGGGGGAATCATAGGGCGCAGTGTAGCAACAGGTATCGGATAGTGGGCAAATAATAGACGTTGCCATGTTTGCGCCATCACCCACCAACGCCCTTGTGGAATAGGATAAGAGCGGTGTTCCGTGAGTTGCAGCAATTGTTTCGGACTTTGTTGGGCTGGATTATTGAAAATCATGATGAACCGTGGGGCGCAATCTATGACATTACGCCCCGACAACTTTACTTTCTTAGCGTATGATGGGAATATCGTTGTAATTACCTTGTACAACATCCGAGAAGCCAGTAAATACCCAGCCGATTGTGCCTTTCCACAAGACCTGATACCAATCGCCAGCAGCCGTTCGACCTGCTACGGGTAAGAATGCCCCCCATGTGACACGTCCAATTTGTGCTGACGTGATGTTCGGGTTTGCCCGTAAGCGCATCGTGGCACGAGTTTGGACAATGACTCCGGTATCGTTAAATCCTGCTGGAATACCAAAAGCTGATGTGGCACTGCGAACAGGAGCGTTAAATTCGTTACCATTGATGAACAGGTAATAACCTGATGCCCAACCTTGGAAACCGCCTAATTCGAGCAAGAACCAACGTGCGTCTGGGTCACGCCCAACGACTTGATAGGCTTGTCCCCGTAAAATTCGCCCGATACGATTGCCGCCGATTGACGGTGCATCACGCACATTCAAAACGCCTGCCCGAATAACAATTGCCGTGAGCGCCCCTTGTGGAATCGCGGGGACACCGGTTGCTGTTGGAGTCGGTGAGGGACCTCCTGTAACTTGGGCATCTAAACTGACCGCTTGCCAGTAAAATTGCACGGCAGCAGTCCCTGTAAATTCAACAT
This sequence comes from Anaerolineae bacterium, assembly GCA_030950085.1. Taxonomy (GTDB): domain Bacteria; phylum Chloroflexota; class Anaerolineae; order Aggregatilineales; family Phototrophicaceae; genus JAUZRW01. The sequence continues at coordinate 54,421 of JAUZRW010000096.1, read as the reverse complement.
ATTCGACCACGATATCGCGTGTCCCTTGCGAAATATTGACATCGGCAGTTGTCGTTTTCAGTGTGCCATTGTTATTGAAGTCGTCAATAATAGTCGAACCGTCAATTCGCACGCGAATACCATCATCATAAACGGCTGTAAAACGATACGTACCGCCCGTTGCGAAATTCTGTAAGCCTTGCCAACGGACACTGAAATTATCTGGATTGACGAATGAGGTATCTGGGCTACCTGAGCCGAAATTAAAGTTTATCTGATTATCTAAGCGACCTAGCACTTGTGCGCCACTAAGATTACTCGTATTGAAATAAGACCCTGTCCACGAACTCCCAAAATCTTGTGCTTCAACAGTGCCGGGCTGAATTGTCAGCACGATGCCGATGAGCAGCAAAAAGAGTGTTGTCGGTATCAGAAATCGTACTGATTTTGCCATCCCACTTTTCTCCATATAAAACCATTAAAAACAGTTATATGCTTATTATAGCATCGCTTGTAAAATCTGACATCGTTTCCTGACAAAACTTAACGTTTTTCGTAATATTCCATTTCAGATTGTAGCAAGGGGTAGAGGCGCAAGAATTGTTCATAGCGTGTCTGATACAACGCCTGATGCCCTGTATTCGGTTGGCTGACACGACCATAAGTCATCAATGGGCGACAAGCCGCTTCAAAATTAGCATAAATGCCCGTACCGACCCCTGCCAATAGTGCCGCCCCGATTCCGGCTTGCTCTGTTAAGATGCTTTGGTGCAAGGGTAAACCGAAAACATCCGCTACAATTTGCCGCCAAACAGCACTTTCTAAACCACCGCCGGATGCAATGACTCTATCGACTTGTCCGCCGAGTTCTAGGCTGATTTGTAATGTCTGCCGCAGAGCAAAAGCTACGCCTTCCATGACTGCCCGTGCTAGATGCCCCCGTTCATGATGATAACTGAGTCCGAAAAAGACACCTTTGGCATGAGGGTTCATATGCGGTGTGCGTTCCCCTGCTAGATAAGGCAAAAACAGCAAACCATCTGCTCCTGCATCGACTTCCGCAGCTTCACGACTCAAGATTGCATAAGCGTCTGTATTATCTTGCAATCCGGTGACATCGCGCAACCAACGCAACGACAAGCCAGCCGAAAGAACTGCACCGAGAATATACCAATGATTTGGCACTGCATGATTAAAAATGTGCAAACGCGAATCGGTCTGTGTGACTTTTGATAACGGAACAAATACTTGTCCACCACTGCCGATTGTCACCGATGCTTGACCTGTTGCGATGAGTCCGTTGCCAAGTGCCTGTGCCGGTTGGTCAGCACAACCAGCCACAACCGGAATACCTGCTTTTAAGCCGAATTGCTGCGCTGCTTCTGAGGTCAATTCGCCTACAACATCTGCTGAGGAAAGTAGCGGTGGAAAAATATCGTATGGCAGCCCTACTTTTTCGATAATATGGCGTGACCATTGACTCGTGCGAATATCAAAAAGGGCAGATGAGGCAGCATCACTTGGTTCACTGTGAATCTGCCCTGTCATTTGCAGACGAACATAGTCTTTCGGCAAAATAGCATATTTTGTATCGTTCAAAAGGGTTGGGTGATGTGTTTTCAGCCAGAGTAGTGTTGCTCCCATGAAACCGACTGCGGGGTTCGTGCCTGTGATATTGGCAAATTCGCCATCGGCAAAAGGTTCAAGCAAAGCAGCAACTTCTATACTGCTGCGTTGGTCTGCCCAGATAATCGCCGGATGAATCACTTGTTTATCGGCATTGAGTAAAACTGTGCCGTGCATTTGCCCACTAAAGCCGATTCCTGCAAGTTCGACTGTGCCTAATTGCTGCATGACATCGCGCACTGCCGCAATGGTCGCTTGCCACCAATCATCAGGATTTTGTTCGGCATAATTAGCCTGTCGTTTATGAATAGGATACTCATGTCCGCTACTGACCGCGACAGTCTTTGCTGAGTCGCTATCAAAAACCACAGCTTTTGTGGTAGACGTGCCAATATCAATACCTAGTAAATATGCCATCAAACAACCTAACGACTAAAACCCAATGGCGGTACACAATCCAAACAATTACTTTGCTCAATTGTCCAGATACGGCTTATCAGGTCAAATGATGATTCACGCAAATCATCGAGATTAAACAAGACCGATGGCTCAATATCTGCAATCGGTATCTGCACCGACGGCAATGATAGCTGTGGTTCAGGCGCATCCGTGACAATGCCAATTAAGTTTTCGGATTGCGGTAGTAAGGCAGGCATCACAGGCAGTTGTTGCAATCGTTCGCTTAAATCCGCTTCGATTTGCCAACGTTCAGGGAGTAGCTGCGGCTGATTGATAGTCGGCAAGTTCAATTGTAAGCCCGCGCTTTGCCCATAACGCCATTCCAACGGTTGCAGATAAACTTGTGCCAATAATGGCTCAACGTCACTCAAAATGGCAAACGGATTCAATGCCACAGTCGGATTTGTGCGTGGGTCTGGCAACCAAGCATCGCCACCTGTATAGACATCCATCACAGTATTGAGCGCTTGTGCATCCAGATTAACTATCGCTTCGGGCATGATATTGAGGTCAAAGAGATAAAAATCATTTAGCAAGGGTGATGAACGAGCGACAACAGCATTGACACCGTAACGAGTTTCATCCAGCAATTGCAGCGCACGGAACGACTCATCGGCTTGGCGGCGATGAACGGCTGGCGGTAACGGCACAAGTGGTACATCTGGGCGCGGAATCAGACTCTCTGGTTCTAAATCTTGTGCGAGGCTTGCCGCCTGTGTGGGGTCTAAGAAGGGTTGGGCTGTCATCCCAGCAAAATCAGTAAAAACAAAGGGACGGTTTCGGGCATAAGTGTACAATGTGCCAATCGGGTCTTGACGGATAGGGTCTGGCTGAATAAAACGACCTGTTTCCGCGTCATAAGAGCGCAATCCAATGAGATATAGTCCCGTATCAGGTTCATATAGATGCCCTGCAAAGAACGGCAATGGTTTTTCGACTCGTGAACCCTCCGGCGCGATACCCTCATCATAGGGGTAAATGCGTGTGCCAAAACTACCAAATTCAAGCAAGCGATTCGGCGCATTGATTAAGTTACCGTCGATATCGGCATAACGACGGGTACTGCCAATTTGGTCATTTAAGTGCCAGAGTAAGGTATCCGCAGCCGTAAAGGTTAGCAAGCGTTCATCATTAAATTGGAGATATTGTTCCGTGCCATCGCCCCCTGTCATGCCAATCAGTTCATGTCCATCGTAGACCAAATCATAACGGGTATCGCCCGAACGCCATGTGACCAAGCGACTGAATGCGTCATAGCTTAATTCTGTATCAATCGTGTTGCCGTTTTCATCCACTCCTTGAACACTGACCAAGCGATTCTCATCGTCATAAGTCAAATTGAGGTCATTGGATTGTTCGATAGAGCCATTACGACTCGTGATAAAACGCATCTGTGTTAGATTGCCACGACTATCATATTCGTAGCGCACATCCGGCAGCAGTGTGTTTTGCTGCATCGGTGGTGCTGCATAAACACCGCCCACTATCAGCAGCAATACTAGAGGAAGTGTCCATTTGCCTCTTTTTGGCCGGAAGGAGAAGGCGAATAGACTCATGATGATGCCAAATGGCAGCAACAAGAAGCTATTGTTTTGCGGATTATAATCCCGAACTTCGCCTATCAGTTGATTCTGTTCGTTGTACAAGAACAAACGACGGCTGCCATTACGAATTTCTTCAATTCGATTCCCTGTATCATCATAACGGAAACTAACATTGTAGACTGTTTCGCCAATCTCATTGAGCCAGCGTTCATCAATGAGACGGTGCGCTACATCATAGCTATAGAGAATACGCCACGCATCCACCACACGGTCAATGCGAATGAGATTACCCACCGCATCATATTGATAATTAAAGCCATCTAGCCGTTGATTATCGGGACCGAGATGCAAAATGCTGACAGGTCTTGCGGCAGCATCATAATTGATAAACGTCCGTACCCCATTACTCCGAAGAATTTGCCGCACTTGATTCATTTCATCATAAACAACTTGCACACTTTGTCCATCTAGTCGCATTTCAATGGGACGATACAAGTCATCATAGGCATAAGTGGTCAAGCCAATTTCCCCTGCATCGCGTGTGAGGAGGTTTCCGGCGAGGTCATAGGTATAATCAATGCTCATCGTACCCGTTTGACGCTGCAATCGCCCTAAAATATCATAGTCAAAACTTAGCTCCCCAGCAGAAAGCAGTCGCCCGTCGGCATCGTAGCTATTGTTGATGACTGTGCCATCGGCATAACGAGTGGCGATTAGACGATTCGCGGCATCGTAATCAAATGTGGTGATGCGACCATCCGGGTAGATACGCCGTGTGAGATTACCCATCACATCATATTCATAGCGCGTGATATTGTTGCCGACCTGCATAGTCGTGATATTACCATTGACATCAAGGCGATAAATCAGAGTTTGTTCTTGACCGTCTTGGTTGGCAGGTAATGTGACTGTGCGAATGTTTCCGGCAGCATCATAGGTGAAGGTCACAACACTCCCTGACGGATAGCTGATACTCGTCACGCGGTCATTGTCGTCGTATTCATAGCGCACAACGCTTCCTAATGGGTCACTGATTTGTGCGACTTCTCCGGCGGCATTATACGTATATGACCACACACTATCCGCACCATCGACATAGCGCACTCGTCGATTAAGGGCATCATAGGTCATACTGATGCTGACAGGGGCATTAATCAATTCGTTGCGTCCGGGCATGACAATATTCCGCAAGTTGCCAGCATCATCATAGTTGTAACTGAGGGCAATTGTCTCCTCGCCGATTGTCCGTTCAACCCGATTCAAGTTATCGAGCGAATAAAAATAACGACTTGCCATACCCATTGGGTCAACAGTACGAATCAGTTGTCCGAGCGCGTTATATTCAAAGACATAGCGACTTTCGAGTTCTGTATCGGCGGCAATAATAGCTTGTAGCAAGCGATTATTTTGGTCATAGAGGTAGCTATTCACAACCCCCGTAGGCGAACTATAGCGCACGATATTGCCATTGCCGTCATAATCATATGTTTCTATTGCTTCAGCGTCGGTTTCTGCCTGATGAATAACCTGTATCACCCGTCCGCCATCATCATAGAGATAACGAGTCGCTACGCCTAGCGGATTCATAATTTCTACTAAGCGTTCCGAATCGTCATAAAGCAATTGCCATTCGCCATCAGACGTATCAGTATAGCGGATGACTTGCCCCTGTGCGGAATATTCATAGCGATAGAAAATATCGTTCTGTCCACTGGTACGGGCGGAATCTGTTCCCACTTGGATAGCTTCGATATAACCATCGGCATCATAGAATAACTGTGTATTAATCGCCTCATTTTGTTCAGTTGTCAGGTCACGAAGAGTCGTCAAGCGTCCGAGACTATCGGTGTTGATGCTATATTCGCGTCCGGCAGAATCGACAAAACGTTGTAAAACCGAGCCAGAGCGCCACTGATAGCGTTGTTCATTACCCACTGCATCAATAATGCGTGTGATGCGCCCTAACGAATTGTACTGATAGGCTGTTGTATGACCGAGTGGGTCAGTGATACTGGTAATGCGTCCCAAGCCATCATAATTATAGAGAGTACGCTGTTCTCGTGGACGTTTGGTGACAGCAATGATATTATCTTCGGCATCATATGTCAGACGTGTTGCCCGTACACCCGGTTGGGCAATATTGAATAAGCGTCCCAAATTATCATATTCATAATCGGTGCTTTGTCCGCGCCCATCGGTAGCACTCACTAAGCGGTCAAGGTCATCATAAGCAAATGTGCGACTCGTCCCGACAGCATTGATTATACTGGTGAGATTGCCGCGTAAGTCATAATCATAACTGGTCAAATTGTCCATCGGGTCTTCAATACTGACCAATTGATTGCGAGCATCATAGACATAAAGTGTTGTCAATCCGCCTGTATCGGTTGCACTGAGAAGGTTGCTATTTTCGTCATAGCTATAAAGCCATTCTGTACCGTCGGGTAGCACAACGCGAGTGATATTATCGAGTGGGTCATAGTCATAAGTGATGACTCGCTCGGCAGGGCTTGTGACTTGTGCCAGATTACCGCGTATATCGTAATCAAAACGGGTTCGTGAGCCAGCAATATCTAACGCTGTCACCTGCCCAATCAAGTCGTATTCGAGTGTGAGAGTCCGTCCGCTTGCAACTTCGACAATGCTCACAGGCAAATGTGTATTGTTATAGGTCACACGAAATTCTTGCAAGAAGTCGCCATCCGCAATCGAATACAAGACCAATCGTCCTAGTGCATCATAGCGTCGTTCGATGATACGCCCTACGGGGTCAACTTCGCGCCGATAGATAAAATCGCCAGCTTCATCAATTTCTGTTGCATAGATAGTCACAAGACCTGTTGGCGAGATACGTTGTATCGGGTTATTGAGTGCATCGTATTCAATGCGTGTTTCGCGCTGTAAATCATCAACTGTCGAGAGCAAGTTACCTGCTTCATCGTAAGTAAATGTGACTAGGATACCCGCCGCATCAATGATACTAGTAACATTATCGAGACCATCATAGGTATAGACGGTTTCTTGTCCTCTATCATTCAGTAACGTGACCAAGCCTCTATCATCATAGTTATAGGCGATAAAGACTCCCTCTGGTCCATTGATTTGGCGTAATAGTTCGGTACTGCTATCCCAATCAAGAGTATAGGTTTGTCCGCGCCCGTCAGTGATAGCGCGTAATTGCCCGATAAGGTCATAATCGAATTGCAAGACTCGTTGCGCTCGGCTGCTATCAAGGATATCGGCGCGTGTTTCGCCTTCTTCAAGCACGATTCCTTGCCAGATTGTTTCGACATAGCCAAAAGTATCATATTGATAGACTGTCGCAATATTATTGGGTTCGATGAGCATTGCCACTCGCCCCCAATCATCATATTCATACGACGTGATACGCTCAATGCGCTCGATACCGACACTGACTAACTGCGAAAAAGAGAGTAAATGCGGATTATCCCCGTCGCTCCATGTGAAGTTATCCACGCCATTATTTGGATAGCGAATTTGTGTGAGAAGGGTTTGTTCACCACGTCGTTGATAGTTGAAGTCATAAGCAGTCTCACCTGCGAAGAAGGGGTCAGCAAAGGAGATGATATTCGCTTTATCATCAAATTCAATTTGATAACGGGTTAGGGTTGGCGTGCGATAGCTATTGAGCAAACCTGTATTAATATCATAGGTATATTCATAATCCCAACCGCTACGCGCTGTTGACCGACCAACAAGTTGATAGAGCGTATTGTACGTCCATGATGCAGTCCGTGTCTCACCATTAACAGATGTGATACGTGTCGTAATGCGTCCATCCGGAATTTGTTCATAGAGGTAACGATAATCTCGAACGAGTGTTCCGCCTGCATTTTCGATATAGCGATTCACTCGCCGCTCTGATTCATAAGTAATCAAGCCAATTTGCGAATACGGGCTGCGAACATCGTCAAAGCGGCGCAGAATACCTTCATCGCTATAGTCATACGTCGCTACTTGTGTTGGCGTATTATATTCCACGTTGATTAAGCGCGTTTCATCATAGGTATAACGAATTTGCCGTGCAGAAGTATCACGGGCGGTTTCTATGCGACCACTTGCACCGAGATATAATTCAAGGCGGCGACCATAAGGTTCAGTGATAAATACGCCACCAAAACCTGTGGAATAGACTAAAGGCATCGGGGAAAGTGTGATTGAACGCGAGGGCGTTTCGCTGATGCGGTTTAAGCGTCCAGCATTATCAAAGTGAAAAATGACACCATCGGTACGTGTTGCCCGCCATGTGCCGAGTGTCCCACCGACTTGTTCTATCGCAAGCGATAACAGGGTACGTGATGTCCAGCGTGTGGGATTACCGGTTGTCGGGAAATAGAGGTGCTGTGTGCCATTGGGCATCACTAGGCGAATCTGTCCTGCTGGCGCACCCGTGATATCAAGGTCGTACTGATAACTGTGCCGCCATCCATCGCCCATGCGTCCTACGAGATAATTATCGAGCATGTAAGCGGGCGTTGTACCACTATCTTGGCTGTTGTAATAACGAGTCAAGTTCAATTCTAGCGTATGACTCGCTATCTGATAATCGGTCACACTATAGAAGAAATTGCCATTCACCAGATTGACCGGGCGATTTTCGAGCGCGGCATCAACCGCCGGATTCAGTGGCACAATATCTGTACCGAGATTGTTCATGTTGCGCGGACGAAAGCCTGTTTCATAGGGCAGCAAATCACTATTTGAGGGTAAGTCTGCTGGGGTTTCAATATCACTGACATTGGCAAATGACGTTCGCAATGAGCCATCGCGCCGCGAGAAACGCACACCACCATTTTCGAGTAATAGAGCATCAATGTTAGCAATTGGTTCAGTTAGAACACGCCCATCAAGTGGCTCAACGGAAATTTGCCCATTTTCGATACGGACATCGCCCATCCGCGAGTCATTAAGCGTTATCGGTATATTGCGCGATGTTGTGCTACCGCCGACAGGTATCAACAGAGACACGGTATGAATACCCGTTGTATTATTTTGGCGCAAGAACAAGCGCACTTCATCGCTGACAAAACGTGCATCGTCCCCAAACAAGACTCGTAATTGTCCATCTATGAAGGCTAAGGTATTGTAACCCTGAAAGTCAGTTGTCACAAAACGGTCATTGCCTAATTGAATCTGATTCAGAGCCTCTTCATTGTTGCCTCCGCTTAAGCGCCGAATATCTATCGTATCGGTCTTGAAAAGCAAGCGTTGCGATTCGCCTGTATTCATGGTGACATGCACAAAGCCATCCACGACTTGTATTGCACTAACACGGAAAAAGTCAGTCACGATGCTTCGATTATCAGACAACGTGAAGGTATATTCGCGGCGCGTATCTTGATAAGCGACCATGAAATTCTCATCACTGAAAAATGTACGGTCTCCTGTTGTGATTAAGCCTTCATTCCGAAGAGTGAGTCCAATGCCCACATCAAGAAATGTTGCTGATAGTAAGCCGCGTGCTATTGGGATATTGTTATTAATCGCCAATTCCCATTGAGGGGTTGTTAGCAACCATCGGCTTGGTATGTTGGCTGTATTACTTTGGTTAACTTGTGGCTCTGCGCCATAGACTTGAAATTGTAGCGGAACACGCACCGAATCACCCGTTTGTAATTCTGGCAAAGGGGGGGTATCAGGCAAGACCGATAGACCGTCGTTGGGGTCAGCGCGACGTTGACCGACTCGTTCTAATCTCAGGCTATATTCAGCAGGGTTATCGCGCTGGTTAGCGACAACATTGAGACCTTCGACCTCAATTTGATAGGGGGCGGTGTCGGGTAATCCGTCGGCAAAGAATAATTCATCAGTATCAGAAAATTCGCCACCGAGACTTTCTGCCAATAGATTGCCACTCGCATCGAGCAAGCGCAAGCGAGGCGTGAATTGCCCGGCAATGCGAAAGGATTGAATCTGCAACATATCGCGTGCCTCGCCGAAGAATATCCAACGCTGCACGAAGTTAGCGCCCTCAAAGAAATTACTCTGTGTTTCACCATAAAAAATCGTGAAATCAGTCGTTTGGGCGAATCCAATTTGGGCGCTGCCAAAAACTAGCAAGACACTGAAAATGAAAAGGCGAAATCGAGGCATCAATCGCTCACTTAATCCGTGTAATTTCCTCATCCAATTCGTCCGTTCGTGTGATGAGAATAAGGCGTGTGCGGTCTGATAAATGAATCACATCATTGGTTTTGAGTTCATGGTGATTGCCCACTTGTATACCACCCACAATCACTGGATTCACGGCACTCAGACGACTAATCGTAATGGTATCATTGGCTTGCACATCCAGACGGGCATGTTGGCGCGAGATAGCCCTGTCGCCCTTAATTTGGATATCGCATTCTTGGCTGCGCCCGACTAGCGCACCGCGCCGAGTCAGTTCAAAATCGTCCGGTATAGTCCCCTCCAAACGAATCCATGCCACAACTTCATCTTGGTCAACCGACTGTTCTATCATGTTGCGGAAACGATTATCTGTGAGAACTTGTGTAATCAGCATTTCGTCAACTTCTTCGACATCAAATTCGCCCAGATGAGTCTCATCACTTTGATAATCGGCGCTGCTTGAAGGGGATGGATGGGCGCGTTGGGCAGCACGGGTTGGGCTGTCACCATCACCTGTATCGAGAATATTACGCTCGCGGATGCGCGTTGCTGTGACTGATGATTCAACCTCATCATCCAGCGTATCATAGAAATTGCCTTGTTCTGCTTGGGGGCTATAGGGTGTGGGACGACGTAGCCGTGATAGAGCTAATGCCAAAATCACTGCACCGATGATAAATAGCACCGCACCGAGAATCAGTAAGAGTGCAATATTATCGCCACTACCGCCACTTGAATCCGATGATGACGTTGCGTCGGCTGTTGGCACAGTATCGACAACGGCAATCGCTTCTGTTGCGGCTTCTTGGGGTGTGATAGTTGCCAATACAATTTGTGTTGGCTCGTCTGTCAGTACAATGGGTAGGGCAATATTATAGTCACGCAAGCGCACCGTAACCGTTTCAGAACTACCATTGGACAACGTAACTGTTAAATCGAGTGATTCGCTACTATCCCAATCCTCTAGCCATGTACCACGTAAAGCATAAGTTGGTTGTCCCCATTGTGTCCGCACTTCATTGATACGTGCTTCGACAGTCCGTAAATTCGCCCGAATTAGGCTGCCTTCACTACCATCGACTAGCTCTTGCAGCATGTCGTTAATATCATCGCTAATCGCAATCACATCAACAGGCGCAGGCATAGGTGGAACTGTCTGTGTATCACAATTGCTCTGACCAGAAAAATCGCCTGCCGTGATGAGCAATATACGCCAAGAAAAATCCAATTGGCGTACTGCCTCTGAGATAGGCGTTAGAGCATCGGCAAGGCAAGCTGGCTCGCCGGCTGTTGCTGTATAACCGAGTAGGAAACTATCAATCTGTGAGATACGGTCAGTCGGAGATAGCGTATCGACACGACTATTATAGATAATCAATCCGGTTGGAATTTCATTATTCCGCAAAAAGCGTTGTACAGCACTCTGAACTGTCGTTTGTAAATTGACCATCTCTTCGCTGGCATCTAAGACAATCCATTGTGTATTGGCTAATGGCACAGGGGATGCTTCAAGCGTAACTGTTGTACCGCCCTGCGTCAATTCGGCGGTTTCAATGGTTTGTCCACGTAAAACGCGCATATGAAAGAGAACATCGCTACCATCTAGCGTGGCAAGTTCTACCCGTGTACTACGAATCTGGGCGCTGATGCCACTGCTACTCAATAGCAAAAATAAGAATAGAAGCGTTATTGCGCCGATGCGATGTCGCGTGCTGCAATCCAGCCAGTTTGTGTAGACTCGTCGTCTAACAAGCGATACCATAATTGTCCTTCGCTGTCTTCAAAAATCTCTTGAATAAGATACGGTGTATTGGGAACAGTGACAAATGACCCAACAGACTCACCGATTTGTACCAATGTTGGGATAGAATCTGTTACTGTGACGCTATCACCTACCGCAATTATACCGTTTCCTAACGTTTCAGTTGTTAGCTCTTCGGTAGGGGCGATTTGTTCGGTGGCGCTCACTGTTGCTTCCAACGTTGCTGTAGCAGAAGCATTTTCATCATCTTGTGTGAGGAAAAACAAGGCACCAAAGAAGACGGCTGCGCCAATCACTAGCACTGCAACGGCTACCATCACGACAAGGTTGCGCCCTCTATCTTGCCTCTGTTGCGGATACCTGCTGGTCGGGTGTGCTGCGGATATTGATTTTGGAATCGGACTCTCAGTTATCGGAAAATTTTCTGGGATGGCGGGTTCAGGGCGCGACAGTGGAATATTGGTGTTCGGTTTAGTATCTACATCGGGTGTCATCATTGGCTGTGTATCAATGGATACAGGCACAACCAATTTTTGAACATATTTACTGATGTCATCCTCGGCAAGCGCCTCACCAACGCGCACAATCGCCACGCTAATATTATCCGCGCCGCCTTTTTGATTAGCTTCGTTTATCATGCGACGCACACTATCGCGGGGGTCACGCAAGCCAGACAAACGGATGAGTTGTGTGTTGCTGATATAGCGCGTTAATCCATCGCTGCATAAGATAAGGATATCATCAGGTTTAACACTGCCACTTATCGTCTCCACTTCGACGGTTTCACGATAACCCACAGCTTTTGTCAACGCCCCATCTTCTTCGCTGCCATCGGATAGTACATCAACTTCATTGACTTGGCTTATTTCCCCATCTCGAATCAAGAAAATTTGACTATCACCCACTGAAACAGCAAGCAATTGATTGTTTAAGACGACAATAGCAACGATAGTCGTCGCTGCCGGCTTACTGGGGTCATTGAGCAGTCGATAAATATCATTGTTTGTTTTTTGGACGGCGGTTGCAAGCCGTTCCTCAGCCATGATATGACTATCTGCCCCATAATAATATTTGGTGAGACGCTCAACCGCCAAACTACTGGCACGCTCTCCAGCAGATAAGCCCCCGACACCATCGGCAATGACAAATAATGCCCCACTATGCTGTAAGACATCCGCAGCATCCGGATATCGATATCCGATTGAATCTTCATTATGGCGGCGGCGCATTCCAACATGCGTCCCTATAGCTGGTGTTAATCGCAAAAGTGTCATCCAACAACCTTTATGATAAAAAGTGTATTCCCCATCTCAACACGGTCATTCTCTTGTAGCAACGTTACATGATGAATGCGGTTTCCATTGACATAAGTGCCATTGCGGTCATTGAATGGCGCAATCGCAAAAGCCTGATTTCCAGATTGTGCTGGATTTTGTACCAACATAAATTGAGCATGTTGGCGCGACATATGTGGGTCATTCCAGCGAATATCACCTTGTCGCCCAATCACCGCCCCTGATTTTACAGCGATAACCACCCCGCGACTTTCAATTGGTTCTAAGACAATCAACCACAGTAAGGGCTGTTGTACCAAAACATCCGGTGCTGGATGCCAAACAGTTGTTTTTAACAAATCTTCTTCTTCTTCAGGTGCTAGAGGAACATCGGTACTCGCATTCGTCCCCCATTTTCGGCGTTGGAAACCATCGTCTTTGGACATGATGGGATATTCCCTATTCAATTTGTATCTTATCTAAATTAGATGTTTCCTATTATAGCCCTCAATTCGGTAGGGACAAACACTTAATGCAGATTGGTCGAGTGTAGCGAAGATTGTTATCGAGAAGAATAATGTGAATGGGATGAAATTTTTTGCATCAGATGGGTAGGCACGCACAGGGGGAGTTAATTGTCACTATGCCTACCACACCTAATACTTTGCTTAACTATAATCTGATTACCTTACAAAAGAATTGCTGATTCACTCGAAGGAAACCAAATCAGCAACTGCCTCTAACATGGCAGGTCCAATGCCGGATACATTGTCTAAATCTTCAAGGCTGGTAAATGCGCCATTTTCTTCTCGATATTCGATGATGCGTTGTGCGGTTGTGGGTCCCACACCGGGCAAGGTTTCTAATTCTTCAACTGTTGCCGAATTGATATAGATGACAGCACCGCCGGAGGGGGTTGGCAATGTCGATATTTCAGTATTATCTAATGAATCGTTGACTGAAGGGACATGAATTTGGTCACCATCGCGCACGATACCCGCTAAATTAACGCGAGTCATATCGGCATCACCGGCGAAGCCACCCACGGCATCAATCGCATCTGATACGCGACTAGCAAAGGGTAATGTAATCGTTTGTTGCGGTTCGTTTACAGCACCTGTGACATAAATCAGAATCGGTGAAGGGGTATTGGTGGGTACAGGAGTTTCTGTTGGCAAGGGCGGATTAATCGTTATCTGCACTGCATCGGGACGTGAAAAAAGCAGAATTCCGCTACCAATCACAATCACTATAATGACGATGGCAGAAATAATGAGTGTACTACGCGATGATACTGTTTCGCTCATACATCCCCCTTTTGTAAATTCGTAATTTGCCATAGTGTATCGTTTATCATGCAGATAGCAAACTTAACCTTTTAAGTCAAATGCCGCTTCTAATTCATGGACATTGTTGCCTCTATCGGCAATAAAGCCTAATTGTGATATCTGTACCTCCCAATTGAAATTACGCGCTTGCAGCATAGCAATCAGCTCTGGTAATTTTTCAGGTGGTATATCGCCTTGTGCGATAGTGATATGCGGCATCCAATGGTCAGGATGATAATATGCCTGAATACCGGCTGATAAGGGAGTCATCTGATGCCAGATTTGCCCTTGTATCTGTCCAAGTCGTTCATTGCGTACTACCGCAATATGGACTACAGGCAGAGTGCCTGTAAAGATGCCTAATCCTGCTGTGCGTACTTTGAAAGGTGGCATTGTTTTTGCAATAGCATGTACAGTCGGTATAGTTTGGAGTGCATCGTAAGACTCAGCCACATGAAATGAAAAATGTACAATCGGTGTTCTACTAACACCGTGTACCCCAAACGTATCTTGAAATTCTTGCCAGATTGTCTTAATTTTGCTTGTTGAATCGGCATCTAATAATGCCACGACACCACTAACCATCAGATAATAACCATTCTTCTGCTTTGTTTCGTTTTGCCCAATCAAATACTTTGAAAGTTGCATCAACTGGCAGTAATGATATGAATGTTTCTGCCAATGAAAGCACCGTCTTTTGATAGAGTAACGAGGCTATATTGCACCTTTTTTTCTGGCGCAAAAATATTGCGTATGAAATCAACCATCTATTTCCCCATAGCTCCGAACGTGCCTTGTAGCAGACTCTTCCTATGATTATAGTTATGTGTTGTAGAAATGTGCAAATTTTTAGAGAAGAGATAAGAGAAGAGATATCGTGCAACAGCGTAAACTCAACAGCCTGATGTTAGATTGGTCTGTCGATTGGGCAGAACTTTTTGGTGCTGAACGTCCATTGATTGTCGAAATCGGATTCGGCAATGCAGATTATGCGATTGCATTAGCCCAATCCAATCCTAATTGCAATGTGGTGGGTTTTGAGGTATCGAGTCAATCTATGTTCAAATCCGAGAAGAAAATTATCCGTCATCAACTGCCTAATATACGAGCCATTCATTCGCGAGGTGAAACAGCCCTTCATCATTTATTTACCCCTGCCAGCGTGCGCGAGATTCACATTAACTACCCTGACCCGTGGTTTAAGTCACGCCATGCCGGACGACGTATCATGCAGCGTGACACATTGGATGCGATAGTGAGTCGCCTTGAACCTGATGGCTTGTTTTTTCTGGCAACCGATATTGTAGATTATGCTGAAATGAGTCATGAATTATTAGCCGAAACAAAAGGACTCGACAACTTACTAGATGCGCCTTATGTTCATGAATTTTCAGAACGCTTAATCACTACCAAATACGAAGAAAAAGGAATCCGCGAAGGGCGACGTGGTAATTATTTCAAGTATCGTCGTAATACACACCCTGCACCGTATGTACCTGTTAAGGAGGAATTGCCGATGCCGCATATTGTTCTCAAAACACCGATGCCGCCACAAGATATCGCCGCACAAATGGAGAAAATGGCTTTCCATGCGAATGATATTCATGTTGTCGTGTTAAATGCTTACTGGAATCCGAACTATCAGACCGTACTCTTTGATGTGGTGATAGAAGAACCGACAATCGACCAACATATCGCGCTGTTATTACATCCACGCGAGAAAACAGCCGATTTCACCCTCAAATATGCCACATTCGGGATGCCACGTACCACAGAAGGCGTGCATTATGCAACTCATTTTATCGCTGAGTGGATTGTGAGTTTGCATGATGAGGCAGAAATTACGTCAAAGAGAGTTGCTGTTGGATAAACATGCTAAGATTGCATAGAATGTTCATCGCTTCGTTAAATTTGTATGGCATCGTTAAAACGTAAATTATGTTATGTCGGGCGTATTTGTATACGTCTGCAAAATGAGGAGGCAAATCATATGGCAACACTTTCTGTTGCAATTTTAGGCTTAAACCGTGTCAGTGCATCTGTGGGTCTCGCACTGCGTCGTTATATGAGCAAGGGCGGCAAATATCAGTTTCAGATTACTGGCTACGACTATGCCAGCGATGTGACTAAAAAAAGCCAAAAAATGGGCGCAATTGATCGCAGCGAACGGCGTATTTTCAATACGGTCAAAGATGCTGATATTGTAATTATGGCGCTATCTTATGAAGAAGTTGAAGATAGTTACAAAGCTATCAAAGAAGATTTGCGTGATGGGGTGGTGATTCTGGATTTTTCGCCACTCAAAACACCGTCTCTAATGTGGGGTGCTGAATCACTTTCGGATGAGCATCACATTGTTGGCGCAACGCCTATTGTGAACCCACGTTATTTGTACGTAGCAGATAACAGTGTGGAGCAAGCACAAGAAGATTTATTTGATGATAGTGCTATTTTGCTCACACCATCTGCAAGTTGTATTAAAGAAGCGGTTGATTTAGCCTATAGTTTCGCGCAAATATTAGGGAGCAAGCCGCGTTTCCTTGACCCACTTGAGCATGATACCTCACTGACTCAAACAAGCCAACTGCCACGAGTATTAGGAACACTCTTGTTTTATAACTTGATGAATCAAGCGAATTGGGAAGATTTGCAGTGGTTTACTAATCCGGCTTTTGGTGCGCTAACACGCCCCTTATTTGATACTCATCCCGATGCCTTGCGCGACGAATTTCTTGCCAATCGTGAAACATTAGGGCGTATGATGGATGATTTTATCGGCTCATTACAAGAATTCCGCGCTACCCTTCGCAGCGATGACAAAGATGCGATTGAAGCTGTCACTGTCGCGGCGGCTGAACAATATGAACAATGGGTCAATAATCGTTATCGTGCTGATTGGGATGCGGCTTCTAAAGGGAGCGAAACCAATGTCAAAGGGACAATCATGCAAGGCTTGTTGGGCGGTACTATAAGCAAAAAATTGTTTGGCGACAACGACGACGAAAAGTAGTTGATAATGGAACACATATTTGGGGATGTTACGTTGCCTATCCCCCTATATAATTGCTGCCCTATTGTGATAACCAATAATTTGGATGTGATATGTCCTCTAAAAAGCAGGAACTACTCAAGAAAATCAATGACCGCACAGCTCTGATTAGTGTTGTTGGGATGGGCTATGTTGGTTTACCCCTTGCGGTTGAGTTTGCCGAAGCAGGATTTACGGTTCTAGCTTTAGATGTGGATACCCGTAAGGTCGAACTTCTTAATAAAGGCGAAAGCTATATTGAGGATATCCCGACAGAGCGACTGAAAGCACTGGTTGACGCGGGCAAGTTTAAGGCAACGGCGGATTATCAAGATTTGAAAACTGTCGATGCGATTAGTATTTGCGTGCCGACTCCGTTGCGTAAAACTAAAGACCCTGATATGTCTTATATCATTCGCTCCATTGATTCCATCAGTGCTATCGCGCATGAAGGTTTATTGGTTGTCTTGGAAAGTACGACTTATCCCGGTACAACAGAAGAAATTATCCGTCCACGCCTCGAAAAAAATGGCTGGGAAGTTGGGCGCGATATTTTCATTGCTTTCTCGCCAGAGCGCATTGACCCCGGTAATCAAGTGTATCAGGTTCGTAATACCCCCAAAGTGGTCGGCGGTATCACGCTGGATTGTACCGAAGTGGCTTCCACACTTTACAGTACGAGTGTCGATACGGTTGTGCCGGTTTCATCTCCGACAGCAGCAGAAATGGTCAAATTGCTAGAGAATACATTCCGTGCTGTGAATATTGGTCTCGTCAATGAAATGGCGCTAATGTGTGACAAACTCAAGATTGATGTCTGGGAAGTGATTCATGCGGCTGCAACCAAGCCCTTTGGCTTTATGCCCTTTTTCCCGGGTCCCGGTTTAGGCGGACACTGTATTCCAATTGACCCACATTATCTTAGTTGGAAGCTAAAAACCCTGAACTACACCGCACGCTTCATTGAACTAGCCAGCGAAATCAATACGTCAATGCCGCTATATGTCATCGACAAAATTACTGATGCTCTCAATGATGCGGCGAAAGCGATTCGCGGCTCACGGATTGTCGTACTCGGTGTGGCGTATAAACGTAATGTCAATGATGTGCGTGAAAGCCCTGCATTAGATGTCATTGAACTATTGCGCCAAAAAGGGGCTGATATTGTCTATCATGACCCCCATGTGCCGCAGATTAAACTTGAAGAAGGTCATACAATGACATCGTGTGACTATTCTAATGACTTGCTGCATGATGCGGATTGCGTCGTGATTATCACCGACCATGATTTTTATAATTGGCAAGATATCGTCAATCGTAGTCGCTTAATTGTCGATACCCGTCATGTTGCTGTTGGTTTGACAGGTGATACTCGCGTAGTGACATTATAGCTTTTGCTGAATAGTCATAATGAGGCTATAATTTTGATAGATGCACAGACTGAATGTGTGCTATTGTTGATTGACTATCATTATTGATAACATATGAGGAATGGGGGCATTATGGCTGAACTCCCGATTGATTTGAGACAACTCGAACCTGTTCGCGGCGCATTGAATATTTTGCGTTATCTATACAAACAAGATAACTATGCTGCCGACGGCGATGACATCATGGATGATTTGGGCTTAAGTTCGCGTGGTTGGGACAAAGCAAAACGTCGCCTTGTGACACGTAGTTATATCCAAATGCAAACTGATTTCATTTATGAGTTAACGTCTAAAGGGAAAGAAAGCGCCCAAATTCTGCTTGACTTTGATGGTGCGGATGACGACGGTGGCGCAGGTGATGAGAAGTTACAGCGTCAGGTTGTGCTTGCCTTGCCGCGTAATCTTGTATTCGGGCAAACATCGGCTCTCAAAATCGGGATTGAACCGAGCGATAATTTTGGTGAAGATGCCAGTCTTGTGCTGCGAATAACGGCTATCAATGCAGATATTGGCGATTGGAACGAGATGGTGACACTCAATTCAGATGCCCTCATCGTTGAGACGACGATTACGCCGCAACCTTATCAGCAAGCGAGAATTAAGCTAGAAGTTTATCAATTTTCGCCCGCCGGTGATGATTTAAGCGATTGTGGCGGCATGTATGTTGATGTTGCTGTCCTTGAATCCGGTGATACAGGCGAGATGATTGGCTACAGTGCCGATTTAGAATTTGAGTTGTAGACTGTATTTTGCTGAGGGCGGCTATAAGGTGTCGCCCCGATATAGATGTGATTATACTCAGTATTTTTGAACACCATTCTCACAATCCAAAACTGATAATTAGTTTATTGAGACGGACCAACATGGAAGACTTTAATGCTGCTAACGGCATTTTTCTTTGTATCCGTATAGAGGATTTCTCCCACAATTGAATTGATACCACCCAAACCTATTTTGAATGTATCCGCTTTGCTTTGCACATCAGTTACTTCAATCTTAGACGAATCAAAGAGGTCGAAAACTTCACTATCAGATGTTGCGACAGCATCATGGTCATTATAATGTTTTCTCGCACCTGAAATATTAAGCCTTCCAATTAGTATTACTTTATCAACATCAAAATACCCTCCATCTTTGACAACTTCTGTTCTACCTGTATTGCGCTTCCTCATTTCTGAACCAATATCGGTTGCCTCCGGGCGCTTCCCCGTGGACACAACAACAGCTTTAGTGAGGAATTTATTCGGCTTGACAACGTCATATTCGATAGTCATGCCGATTGAAATAGTAAAACTTCCGCGATCTACCATAATTTTACCTTCATCAGGGTCATCAACGTAGAATTTATTTGAATTATAGGTAACAACGCCTGATCTAGAAAGTTGAATGCTGTTTTCAATAGACAAGGCAGGTTGCGGCGCAAGTTTTGAAACAGATGCAGACTTATTTAGTAAACGCTGAACTGCTTGATTGCCAATGATTCGTTGCAGGTTGACTATCACACGCGGGGTGAGTGTTGTGGCATTTGGCTTTTCAACTGCCTGCTGTATCTGATAAAAATCAGTTAATCCCGATGAATTATCAGGAGCTTGGTCATGTTGTGAGATTTTTGTGGCGGAAACATTAGATTGTTTTTTAACAGAATAGTCACGATTTGTCATATGATTGATACACCTCTATAAGGTTCGCATAGCATAACATGTTTAATCTAAGCGGTAAATAAGTTGAAATATCGTCTTGCCTCTTCGTACCTATGATTAATCAAAATGCACCATAATTTTTTGCAATGATTTTTTGCTGATGTCGGGGACTTCGGCATCAGCCGCCGGATAACCGACTGCAATAATCATAATAGCACGTTCGTTATCAGGTCGCTCTAAAATTTCGGCTAAAAACTTCATTGGGCTAGGCGTATGGGTAAGTGTTGCCAATCCTGCTTGATGTAAACTCGCCAACAATAAACCCGTCGCAATCCCCACAGATTCATCAACATAATAATGCTTGAGTTTGCTGCCATCTGCACGCAAACCAAATGCTTGCTTGAAAATCACAATCAGATAGGGCGCATCTTCTAAATGTGGTTTGTGCCAATCTGTGCCGAGTGGCGCGAGTGCTTCTAGCCATTCATCACTCATGCGATTCTCGTAACTGTCTTTTTCTTCGATTTCTGCTGCTTCCCGAATCTTGCGCTTGAGTTCAGGGTTGCTGATGACAACAAATGTCCACGGCTGTTGATTCGCACCGGATGGCGCAGTACCGGCAGTCGCAACTGCATTCTGAATCAGTTCAATCGGGACAGTCTCGGTTGAATATTCGCGCACGGTTCGCCGCCGTTTCATGCTATCAAAAAAATCGTGTGATTGTTGCAATTGCTCCTCACGCGATAGGCGTTCAAAATTGAGGGGCGTAAATGTGTATGCCTGTGCCATATGAAAGTCCTATTCTAAATATACAGTGTGCCGCTTAATACCGTAACAGCCTCGCCGCCAACCCGAACAGCCTCAATTTGGTCACGTTCACCAATAATTTCAACTTGAGCCGAACCGGGTCGATTCATCCAATGCCCTTGTTCAGCAATGAAGTGTGGTTTTTCCAGTAAGCGATAATGCCACAAATAAGAAGCCATTGAACCCGTTGAAGAACCTGTGAAGGGGTCTTCGTGGGTATCGGGCGGCAACCCTAAATGCCGTGCGAAGGTATCTCCTGCTTCAGTAACGCCTGCTATACAAAACAGATGTGGTCCACCAAAAAAATCACTATTATCACGTAACGTCCTATAATCTGTGTGATTCAATACAGCGTGTTTGAGTGTCGCTAGTGTTTTGACTGGAATCATCAAATGCGGTGTGCCTGTACTCACTGTTTGAATCGGATAGCCCTCAAGGGCATCTTCGGGTGTTAACCCCATGACAGGCATGACATCTTCTGCGGAATACTTTGCCAAAAATTGCGGCGGATTTTGTGTCATCATGATGAGTGTTGAGTTTTCTTGCCGCACAATATCGACGGGGATAATACCGACTTTCATCTCTAAGTGAACAGTGTGGCTTCTACCTTCAAATGCTATTTTATTAGTTTCCATCAGGGCGTGGATTGTGGCAACAGTCGGATGACCAGCAAAGGGAATTTCTGATGCGGGTGTGAAATAGCGAACCCGAAAATCGGCTATCGTTGATTTTAAGACAAAGGCTGTTTCGGATAAGTTCATTTCCAGCGCGATAGATTGCATTTGTTGTGCTGAAAGGTCGTCAGCATCAAATACAATCGCACAGGGATTACCAGATAAGGCTTGCTTGGTGAAAGCATCGACTTGCATCATCGAATAGTGTGGCATAGGTTGTCTTCTCATTTTATTTTGCTAAGAGAAGTATTTTAGCAAACATACGGGAGACTCATAAAGATAACCATCAGTCCATTGCAATATTTTTAACTCATATTCTGCACTAAACCTAATCTTGGTAGGGGGAGTGCCTATGTACCTTCCCGAACAGGCGACCCCTTTTTTGACTGTATTTAATCATCCGATTCGCTGGGAATCCAACCAAAGGGGGTGTCTTCATCCAATGTTTCAAAGGGTAAAGTTTCATTTTGAGGTGCAGCGAAAGTGTGCATCGTGTCAACATCACCACGAATTTCATGGCGTTTATTTAAGCGCCGCAAATCTTGGGCATGAAAATTCCGATAACCATCTGCTGGGCTGAGGGCAATCCGTGAGACTCCCCGTGCAAGAATATCTAATGGCATGGGAGCAATCCGTCCTAGGTAGAGCCACGATAGCGGCGGAATACGTCCTAAAAGCGACATCATCTGGAAAAAAACAGGGCGTTTTGTGCCACGAATATAGGTAATCGGCGCACGAATCACTGATACTTGAATGCCCATACGCTTCACGGTATTTTCTGCCTCGCGTTTCGCTTGGACATATTTACTGCTCACCCAAGGTGCATTTATGGCACTCATCAAAATGAGGTGAGAGACACCATCACTGACGCACATACTGGCTGCATTTCGTGCTGAGGCAACATTCAAGCGATGATAAGTGAAACCCTGCGTGGGGTCGGCAACCATACTACCCACTGTATGAATCACCGTACCATGCCCTCGCGCTCGTCCTTTAAGACTAGCAACATCCCAGATATCAGCCGTATACCAGCGCACACGCTGTTCTAAAGCCCCCAAACGCTGTTGATTGCCCTCGCGCAGAATCAATGTTACGTCTGCGCCTTCTGCTAAAAGTGCCGATGCAATATTTCTACCTAAATATGTGCCGCCACCTGTGACCAGCACACGATTTTGTTTGTCAGATGCCATGTAGTCTAGTACGTCTCTGCGTGGTTAGTGTATCGGATTATAACCCTACGCTGTATTGCTAACAAGCGTTTTGCTTTTGGGAATATCGCATCAGATTAATGAGAGGACTTGCTATTGAGCGCGTTTTCGGATAAAGTTTTTAGCAAGGAACTAAAAAGTAACCATCGCTAAAATAAAAACAAAGCGATACCCATCCCCTCCCAATTCGAGGGTTGATGTAGAAAAAATCCGAACAAGCTGTAGGAAAAATGACCAGCACTATTGCGGATTTATCAGTAATGTAATGCGGCTGTAATCACAACATACATAAAAGCGAACCAAACCGCTTTTTTGGCGGATGACACTTTGAAATAGCGGGTTTTGCCTCAGCCATGGCAACCCGATTTTGGTAAACGGTAAATGAATTATCAGCACAACAAAGCCAGTCTGTATCTATAATCGGGATACTATTGATATCAAAATTTGTTGATGTTCCAGATAGAAATAAGTAGTTTATCGTCCAAAAGGGGATTCCCCCTGATTCAGATTCTAACTATGTGTTGTGATAACAGTACAGCCGATTATCTCATAAGATAAAACGGCTGTTTGTGTTTACGGGGCAGTTGCCATGCGAACTATTACGCTGTTAGAACGCCAAAAAAAGAACAAAGCGCGTGTGAGTGTCTATCTTGATGGCGAATTTGCCTTTGGTATCAATGAGATGGATGCTGCGATGTTGCGAAAAGGGCAGCAGCTTTCTGAAAGTGAAGTTGATGAATTACGCCAGAAGGATGCAATAGCCAAAGCCTTTGATGCGGCTGCTACATTGCTTGCTTATCGCCCGCGCAGTACACAAGAAGTTCGACAACGATTACTGAAAAAATCATTTGATGATGTGGTCATAGACACGGCTATTGAAAAACTAGAACGGTTGGGTTATCTCGATGACCGAGCATTTGCTCGCTTCTGGATAGAAGACCGCAACCGATTTAAACCGCGTGGACGACGTGCTTTAAGCTATGAGTTACGCAACAAAGGCATTTCAGATTCACTGATTCAAGACTTGTTAGACGAGTTGGTTAATGAATCTGACGGGGCTTATGAAGCGGCACAAAAGCGCGTGCGGTCAATGCGCGGTAAAACACAACGCGAATTCAAAAAGAAAATCGGAGCTTTTCTACAACGTCGTGGATTCGGCTATGAGGCTGTGAATAATGCGCTCAATCAGTTGATTCAAGAAATTACCGATGATGATTTGTCTTACTTTGCAGAGGGTGAGTCTGATTGGTACTAAACAGCGACGGATGGTATCGCAAGCGGTGGTATTCAACCGAGAATAAATGATACCATGAAAGGAGAACTGACAACGCAAGTTATTTGTAAGGCAATTTGCGCTGTCGGGATAATAGAATATTATGGGTACTGGATTAGTAATAGCCATTGTAGTTGTGGTGGGCTTGATTGCAATTGTTGTCGGTTTCATTGTTGGGCAACGTAATGGGACTGCAAAAGGAGAAACTCTAGGGCGAGAAACCTTGCTTGAAGAGCAGAAAATCGAGGGTCAAAGCACTCTTGTTGAAGCGCGTGATGAAGCCCGTAACATGCTTGATGGAGCGCATGTAGAGGCTCAGAGCATTGTTGAGGTAGCAGAGAAAAAAGCTCGTCATCGCCTGAATGAGGCGGATGAAAGTATTGTTCGGCGGCGTAAAGAATTAGACCGCGAAGAAGATGGTTTATCACGGCGGCGTGAAGGGCTAGACAAGCGAGCTATCGAAATTGACCAACGGCAAGAACGCATTGAACAACGTGAGCAAGCACTGAGTAAGCGCCAGAGCCGTCTCGATAAGAAAGAAAATGAACTCAAGCATCATGAAGAAGAAAAATTAGAAGAACTGCAACGCATCGCCCAAATGACAATTGATGAAGCGCGTGAACAAGTTCTCATGGCAGCCGAGCAGGAGGCGCGTAACGATATGGCACGCATTATTCGCCAAGTCGAGGCTGAAGCCCGTGATGAAGCGGATAAACGTGCGCGAGATATTATCTCACTGGCGGTACAACGGCTTGCCAGCGAACACGTTAGCGAAATTTCGGTCAGTGTCGTGCCACTTCCTAGTGATGATATGAAGGGACGTATCATCGGGCGTAACGGGCGTAATATCCGTTCCTTTGAGATAGCAACAGGTGTTGATGTGATTGTTGATGATACACCGGAAGCCATCACCATCAGCAGTTTTGACCCCGTGCGGCGTGAAATCGCCAAAAAGACGATGGCGAAACTCGTCACCGATGGGCGTATTCATCCCGCCCGAATCGAAAAATTGGTCGAAGATACTCGCGCCGAAGTCGATGCAACCATCCGCGAAGAGGGTGAACGGGCAGCCTATGAAACAGGTATTCATGGCTTACACCCCGAAATTCTGAAATTGCTGGGTCAATTGAAGTTCCGTACCAGTTATGGGCAAAACCAGCACGCCCACGCCATTGAAACGGCACACCTTGCAGCCATGATTGCACATGAACTAAATGCCGATGTCCAGATTGCGAAAGCGGGTGGTTTGCTACATGACCTTGGCAAAGCGATTGACCATAACACAGAAGGGACACATGCGACCATTGGTGCCGACATTTTGAAGCGTTACGGCATTCATGAATCGGTTGTGAACTGTGTGGCAGCCCACCATCATGAAGTTGAAAAAACGTGTGTCGAAGCCTACATTGTCGAAGCTGCTGATGCCATTTCTGGCGCTCGTCCGGGCGCACGCCGCGAAAGTTTGGAGAGTTATATCAAGCGTGTCAAAACGCTTGAGGAGATTGCCAACAGCTTCAAGGGAGTAGACCAAAGTTATGCCCTACAAGCCGGACGTGAGGTGCGAATCATCGTCCGTCCAGATGAAGTGGATGATTTGGGTGCTATGGAACTCTCGCGTAATATTGCTCGCCAGATAGAAGAAACAATGCAATATCCGGGACAAATTAAAGTCCATGTCATTCGTGAAAAACGGGCAATCGAATTTGCGAAATAACAGTCATAGTGTTGAAATCATGAGGGCATATAGAATATATGTCCTTTTTTCTTGCCATACAATATTACTGGAATTCAAGAAACTACTCTATTACATGACCAATTTAATTCTTGATGATTGGGTGAGGCACGCCTAGCCCCTACGAAACCTGAAAAACTTTTTTGGCCGAGTATTATGTATTTCCTGATGGGGATATTCAGCCGATTAACTATATTTTATCGGAGGCAGAAAAAGCGTGCTTTGAAATCCGTGATGTGGAAAATTTGCGCGAACACTACGCGCTATCACTGAAAAGTTGGTTACAACGTCTCGAATCACAGAAACCAAAAGCAATCGAGATGTTGGATAAAACAGGTTATCGTTTGTGGCGTATTTATCTTGCCTCATCCCGTTGGCTATTTGAATCTGGGTCACATGGTTTGCATCAAACATTACTCTACAAATTGGATGATGACCCCACGGACACCCACTTACCCCTCCAACGCAGTGATTGGTATCGCAAGTAGGTTTTTTATAGGAAGTGCCTTTGTGCGCTTCCTATTCGCCTATAAAAATTCGTGCGCCCCTGCCATTGATAACAAAATAATGCTCATGAAGCGTTTTCGCGCTCTTTCTTTACCAACTTGGTAAATTCTCGAATCCAGCGTTGAGCATTGCGATGACGTTTACGGGCTTCTTTATCGGTTTCTATGAGGGGCGCGTAAACAGCCACCGTTTGATTCATCCATTCCAGTGCTTTTGTATTATTCTTCAAGCGATGTTCAGTGATAGCAAGATAATATAGTGTTTCGGGTCGTTGCTGATTTGCTGCCCATGCTTTCGTAAAATAATCACGGGCAAGTTCATAATCTTCACGTCCGTAAGCAATCGCCCCCATACCATAATTCGCCAACACATCAAAACCATGTGTTTTGAGCGCCACATCAAAATCGACTTCTGCCTCATTGGGCAAGCCATCTTCTAAGCGAAAAAATCCGCGTGCCGCATGATATTCTGCCCGTTTTGGATACAGTTCAATGGCATAGGTGATATTATTCATTGCCTCTTCTAAGTTCTTTTTCTTGTAGAAATCCAGCGAAATTCGATAATACTCATCTGCCTCATAGCGCGTGATACCAAAGCGTGACCCAAAAATCCCCATAAAAGTCTCTCAGAGAATGCCTATCCATAAGTTATAATCTAGTGTATCACACATCATAAACTAGAGGGACAAAATGGATTTTGAACTGAATGACGAACTGAAAATGTTTCATCGGGCGGTACGAGATTTTTGTGAGAAGGAACTGAAACCTCATGCCCACATTGCCCATGAAACAGGCGAACTCAATTGGGACGCAATTAAAAAAATGCCCTCGCTCGGCTTGACGGGGTTACAAGTATCGGAGGCATTTGGCGGAGTCGAAATGGATACTCTCGGCGCGGCAATTGCAGTAGAAGAAATCGGGCGTGTCTGTGGGTCTACAGCTTTAACCATCAGCGCCCATAACGGTCTTGGTTGTGGTCCCATTATGGCATGGGGAACAGACGCACAGAAAGAAAAATGGCTACCCATGCTAACGAGTGGCGACACTCTAGGGGCGTTGGCATTGACTGAACCACAAGCGGGGTCTGACTTGTTGAATGGCGCACAGACAAAAGCGGTTCGTGATGGCGATGAATGGGTTATCAATGGCACAAAAGCATGGATTACCAATGTCGCATGGTCGCCTGTTTTGACCGTCTTATTGCGAACGGATGCGGAATCAGGCTCACGCGGTTTTAGTATGATGCTGGTCGAAACAGACCGTGAGGGCTTCACGATTCATCCACCAGAGAAAAAAATGGGCTTAAATGCCTCCAAATCACACATGCTGACATTCGATAATGTTCGCGTACCCGTGAGTAATATTCTCGGAGACGAAGGCAACGGTTTTTATCAAACCATGCAAACACTCGATAATGGGCGCATCAGTATTGGCGCATTAAGTGTGGGTTTGGCACAAGGGGCATACGAAGAAATGGTCAAATATGCTATGGATAGAACCGCCTTTGGTGAGCCGATTGCCAAAAAGCAGTTGATTCAAGAGAAAATCGCCAATGCTGCAATGGAAATTGAAGCGGCTCGGACACTGATATATAAAGCGGCATGGATGAAAGATAAGGGCAAAAAGTTTACAAAAATTGCTTCTATTGCCAAGTTAAAAGCGAGTCTTGTTGCCGAAAAAGTTTGCTATGATGCTGTACAAGTGCATGGCAGTGCCGGCTACAGCCGCGACTATGCTGTTGAACGCATGTATCGTGACCAGCGTTTAATGCAAATCGGCGAAGGGACAAACGAAATTCAGTATCTTGTGATTGCGCGTAACGTACTCAAAGAATTTGAATCCGGTACTTTTACGATGCTATAAATTCACCCTGCGAATCTTGGGCGTATTGATGACATACGCCCATACGCAAATACACCTGTTTAGATTTCCGTATTAGCCTCTATCGCTGTTTGGCGCAAATCTGAAAGCGTCGTGATAGAGTGCGATAAGCGTGCCATCCAAGGCGTTTTGATAGCCTGTGGTAACATTAGGTTTTCATAGTATTGAAGCCAATTTTTCGCTATGATACTGAACTCCTCAAAGACAGCCTCAAATAAATCATAGTCTGCGGCAGTGCGAAGTAAATTAATGAGGATTTGCTGACGATTGCCAAAACCATGCGGTACACGGAATTTAGCACCGAGGCGCTTAATATCATCCGAACTGAGGAAAAAGCCCGTATATGCTGGAGTCAGCAAGTAATGGGCAATATCACGCAAGCTGGTTTTTTCATCTGTTAGCAAGTTCGGCACATCGGCTAAGGCGAAAACAGATGTTGGTAGCATCAAGTCATCGCCTAGTTGCTGTCTGTGTTCTAGCACTAAAGCAAGTGATTGAGTCGCTATGTCTGTGTAAATGCCTTGTCCCTGTTCTTGTACTGCTTTGACACAAGATGCTAACCATAGCAGCAAATGTTCATCGAGAAAACGGCGTTGCAAGTGTCTCATACGCTGCACATGATGCGGCACTTTATCAGCAAGCGCGTCGCTCTCTGCGCCACACAAAAATGCCATCAGGCTGAATTCAACGCCGATATGGTCAGCGTTCTCATGGCTTGTCGCAGAAAAACCAACCTCATGATAAAAAGCAGCAACGGATTCGGTCACTTCCCCACCCAGTAAGCCCTCTGTCCCTAGAAAAATCGACTCATAAGGAAAGACATTGCGCCCAAATAACTGATAGTGTTGTGCTGCAAGCTGTTCAGAATCACTTGTTGAATCTTGTTCAAGCAGCGACAGCGAATCCAAGATGGGTCTCAAGTCATCAGTCAAGCCATGAGTATACAGTTGTGCAAATAAATCATAGGCACGACTATATGCCAATGCCTTCTGTTTGCCATCCATCAAGCGTTAATCGCCTCCTTGAGGTTCTAGCGATGCCGTATCGACTTCCAAATTTGTCGGCACTTTATAGGCTTCGACAACAGGTTTAAGTGGACGCTTTAACCACAGTGGACGGCGCAGACCATCAGGGCTCTTTTGGGTTGCAGGACGTGTTTTTGCCAGCCACTCATGGTAAATTTGCATCGACTTTTCTGTATCGACCCATACATCACCGTATTTTTCGCTTGCCTGTGCCTTGCGGACATTAACCGCTTTTTGTAGCCAACAATGTGCGCCACTAATGGGGTCAGGATGTACACCATGAGTCAGGTTTTGATGGACACCAACTTCTTCCCACCAAATGCGACTCGTATCAGGGTCTGATGATTCCCAAGCCGTAGCGCCTTTCAGCACATTGAGTTTGTATTGCCCTTTGCCTGTCTCATCGAGCGTGACAACATTTGATGCACCGCGATTACCACCTTGATTATCTTGCAAACGCCAGCGCCCAAGATGATGGCTCATAGCAATAACACCCGGTTTGATGCCTTCGGTTATCCATACTTTATCAACAAAGTAGCCAATTTCGGTTTCTACGCGCACCAAATCTCCTGTCTGAACGCTGAGTCGCTGTGCATCTGTTGGACTCATCCAAATTGGATTCTTATGGCTGATTTCATAGAGCCATTTTGCATTGGCGCTACGGGTATGAATCAGTGTCGGCAAGCGGAAATTCGGCAAGAGCAGCATTTCGCCTTGCGTGATGTCGATATTATCAGGGTGAACATGGCTCTTGAGAGGATACGGCACGATATACTCTTTTTCTGTCCAACCCCATTGTGCCATTGTCGGGCTATAAAATTCGAGTTTGCGGCTCGGTGTATTGAAACCAGCCTTAGCATCACCCGAAATATCAATGCCCGTGACTTTTTTATCGGCGCTATAAATCAAACCATCTTTGGAAGCCTTGCCGTTGCTGACCGCTTTTTCGTAAGGTTCATAATTCTCGGCGACGACTTCATAGACTCCGTACTTTCGCATATATTCGAGTGGGGTTAAGCCTTCTTTTTCGGCGGCATCGGGCAGCCCGGGAATACTATTCTCAAATATCCACTGATAATATTCAGCAACCGTGATAATCTCGCCTTTGCGATAGGGGCTTTCAAACCATTGGCGGATACCCAAGTCACCATTTGGATCCATACGGGTAGAGAGTTCAATCCACCACTCGTTTTCTTCCCATACTTCGCCCGGATTAGCCTCATAGGTGAAGCGCACAGGCTTCCCGGCACGTTCAAGTGCAACCCGTCGCACAGGTTGGCGGAAAGCAACCCATTGTCCGGCATGGGTTTCTTGGCTCATCAAATCGTGACGTTCGCCCGCATGTCCCATCGGGAGTACATAATCTGCAAACCACGCCGATTCGTTCCATGTTGGGGTGAGGGCGACATGACACTTGATTTTTTCTTCATCTTGCAATGCCTCTAGCCACATGAAACCATCAGGATTAATCCACATCGGATTGTAAACTCGTGAGAAATAGACATCAATATCACCGCGCTCTTCTTTGAGGAAATGTGGCAGCAAAAAACTCATTTCGTAATGAGCAAGGGGCCATTCAATCGGCAGATGAAGTTCATTCCACGCATTAAAGGCTGGCGGTGTTTTGAAAGGTGTCGGTACGAATTTATTCCAACTGTTGCCAGATGTACCGCCTTTTGTCCCGACACTGCCAGTCAATACATTCAAGAAATAGAGTGTGCGAGCAACTTGCCAGCCGCCTAAATTGCCGATAGATGCCGAACGCCATGTGTGGGTTGCCAATTGACCTTTCGACCATGACACATATTCTGCCGCCTCTTTGATGCGCTCAACTGGCACTTGTGATTCTTCTGCCGCCCGTTCAAAAGTGAAGTCAGCGTACAAATCTTGTAATAGCTCATGGAATAAATCAAATGTTAAATTGTCAGATGCAGCTTCAATACGCTTGAGTAAATCAGTATTATCTGTCATTTCTTCGGCATGGGATAAGGTTTCTTGCCAATTAACCCAGCGTTCGACAAATTCTCTATCATACAAGTTATTGTCAATCAGATATTTCGCAATCGCCAGCAAAACCCATGTTTCGCTGCCGGGCCATGTCGGTAGCCAAACATCACTCATGCTGGCTGTATTCGACAAGCGCGGGTCAAAGGTGATGATTTTCGCACCCTTCATCTTAGCTTCGATAATGCGCTGTGCATGGGGGTTAAAATAATGTCCGGTTTCTAAATGACTAGAAATCAGCAAAATCGTTCGTGCGTGGGCATGGTCTGGACTAGGGCGGTCAAATCCAGCCCACAAATAATAGCCAATCCGCGCACCTGAGGAGCAGATATTGGTGTGGCTATTATGCCCATCAACACCCCATGCCGAAATAACACGGTTGGTATAGCCATCTTCACCGGGACGACCCACATGATACATAATCCCGTCGCGGCGTTTTTGGCGGCTTTTTCGCATTTTTTCAGCGATTTCAGTCAGTGCTTGTTCCCAAGTGATGCGTTGCCATTGTCCTGCGCCACGTTCTCCCACTCGTTTTAGCGGATAGAGAATACGTTCGGGGTCATAAATTTGATTATGAGTTGCCGGACCCTTAGCACAATTACGCCCACGACTGCCGGGATGAACCGGATTACCCTCGAATTTTTTAATCTCGAAGGTTGTTTTATCCACATAAGCTAAGAGACCGCAGGCGCTCTCGCAATTGAAACAGGCTGTTGGCACAAGGGTATAGCGCCGCGCCACCTTTTGGGGCCATAATTTGCCATCCCACTCGACCCAATCATCCCATTTTTCAGTCGGCGGATACTGACTCATGCGCCCGTCAGGATGTTGCACCGTGGTCATTTCTACAGCCTCTGGTTTCAGGTCTGTTTCTGAGAAAGCCGGCAAACCCTCTCCGGCAGTATTGGTCATCTCATTGTCAGTCTTACGCAATTTTTGTCGTGGCTCTAGGCGTAACATCGCACCTAGCAATTTTTCGATAATATCAGACATTTTTTTCGTCACTCCCGTCAATTAACTGTTCGGCACATCTTGTGGAGCCATCACAAAGGCATATTCAAAGGCATAGAGTCCAACGATTGCCAGCAAACCTGCAATCGCAACTGCAAAGGATGTCGCAATCAGCAACAATGCTAACGGCACGATATGTCCGATGAGCATACTACCAATCCAGAAGTATCCTTTATAATTTCCATGACTAATATCGTGGGCAGCTTTTGCAGCGACTTCACTGGCATGAGGCATCCCAAATTCACCCATCAGCGTCACCAACAAGTCAATAATGAGACTCGCAGCAAATAGTATCTTTAGCACTGATAGCATATCGTCGGGCAAGGCAATGACAGCATCAACCATTAGCAACGCGCCACTTCCAGCCATCAAGGATTGTACAAATAAATGGAATGGCAAAAGCGTACTTTGCCATAAATCGCGTCCCTCTGCTTGACCGAAGAGAAAGGCAGTATAAATTGCGACACCAATCGACAAGGGTAAGCCTAACCACAACGCAAACGGGCGAATGCTATCAACTAATGAAGCCGATATGATATCGTATCGTGCGCCGACTTCTCCTAACCACCATAACGTCGTCAAAATGCTAAAACCGACTAAGATATACGCGCCGCGTGTTAGCCAACTGCGCCATTGTGGACGATAGAGAATACTGAAAAAACGTTCGGGGCGTTCAAGGTCAAAAATCAAAAGACCTGTCGTAATCACAATAAAGAGTAGGGATAAGAAGCCACCAATAGCAAAAGTATCGGCATCAAAGGCAAAAAGCCCTAAACCAAGCCCCAGACTCAAAATCGTAAAAATACCAGAACCAATGCCTTTCGTGACCAGATAGGCTGGGACAGGCCAATGCCAGGGTACTTTATGCTGTTGATTATAAGCAACCTGAATCATGTGGTCAGCCATGCGCCCGTCAGCAAATTTAATGGGGCCACCTGTCGGATGCCCTTGTGTTTGTGGCGCACGTAATGTTGCCCCCGATTTTGCTATATTTTTTGTTGCGGATTGCACAGTCGCTTGGGCAGTGGCATGACTGCCGTTGACGGGAATATTGTGCAAGGGTATCACATCCGCCCACATATACGTTTCAGGGGTGCGTTCTGTGGCGGTGGGGTGTAGTGAAACTTCATTGCCTTCAATGTAAAACAACTTTGGTGATGTTCCCTGTTCTGGCTTACGAACAGTGACTTTCTCATGGGCGAGAATATGGCTAATCTCACTTGTTGGGTCATCCATATCACCTGCAATAATGGCATGTTCTGGACAAACAACGACACAGGCCGGTTCTAAGCCGATGTCCGTGCGATGAGCGCAGTAGGTACATTTAGCAGCTGTACCATCTTCGGGGTCAATATAAATCGCATCATACGGGCAAGCCTGCATACAGGCTTTGCAGCCAATACAGATAGACGGGTCAAATTCAACAATGCCATCATCACGCTGATACATCGCTTCGACAGGGCAAATACGAACACAGGGCGGATTGGCACAGTGATTGCAGCGCGTCACCTGAAAATGGCGGGTCGCATCCGGATATTGTCCGGTTTCAACATATTTGACCCACGTTCGATTCACGCTGAGAGGCACTTCATTTTCAGATTTGCAAGCGGTGGTACAGGCATGGCAACCAATACATTTGCGATTATCAATAACAAAACCATAATTGGTCATTAAATAGACCTTTCGTATAACAAGATGCGGCAGGATACCGGGCGTATCCTGCCTATACTAAATTGACTATTAAATAAACAGCGTTACCTTACTTGATACAGCATCACCAAGATAGGCTGCGACTCCGCCATCTTCCATATCATCGCGGAGTTCCGATGTGTTAATGCCCATCACCATCTGGCTCATCCCACAACTCACGAAACGAGCGCCCATATCTTTAGTCATGTTGATGAGGTCTTCTATGTTTTCGACATTCTTCTGCTTCATCATCAGGCGCATCATACGCGCACCAGCACCGAAGAAGTTCATATTACTAAGCCCCATGCCTTCTGTGCTACCGGGTGTCATCAGCGACATCATGCGTTCCATGATATTTTTACCCTCTAATGTGCGATTATCACGGACAGCATTTAAGCCCCAAAAGGTGAAGAACATCGAGACTTCATACCCCATTGCCAGCGCACCTGTCGCAATGATGAAACCTGCCAAAACACGGTCTAATTCACCACTAAACATCACGATAGTCACTTTGTCTTCTGGGATATTTTCTTCCAGTTCAACGACGCGCTCCTCAAGTTGTTGCAAGCGCATCTCCAGTGTTGTTGTGTCTTGCACTGCTAATTCTGAGACTGCCATTTGTAGCTCCTCAATAAACTTGTGGACTTATATTACGCAAGCATACAACCTGATACGCGCCTGTTTGAGTTAACAGGGTAGCACACAGGTCATCTCTTACGAGAATCAGACATGATTGCGTAAAGTCAGCGATTAAATAAAATTATTGGATGATTCCTATCTCACGGTGCGATTGTGAGGTGGGATGCGAACCCATACGGGACTATTTTGTGCGTTTAACAACGTGTGCGTAAATGGTGGTATCGCCACCTTCTTTTTCGTTTTGAGCCAGTAACTCCACATTTTTGGCTACTTTTGCCCAACCTTGAAAGTCCTTGATACTGCCCTTATCGGTGGCAAGAACTTCAATGACTTGTCCGACCTCTAAGTCCATGATTGCCTTGCGTGCCTTAACCAAGGGCATCGGGCACATCAAGCCCGTGACATCCAATGTTGTGCTGATTTCATACGTTTGCTCGGACATAAAACCTACTCCTCTCAATTATTTTTTATCATATGCGTCACTTAAAGCGCATATGTTTTTACCTAATTCAAGTTCGCTCATTGCTTCTTCATCGGGTTCAACCAAACCAGCGTTCACACGTTTAATTTCGATGTATTGCTCTGGCATGGTGGGTAAATTGCTCAGTACAAAGGAAATGAATTCATCGCGCTCTGTATACTGCAATGCCCCGTTGCTTTGCCACATTTGCTTCATCGTTTGGGCAAACAGACCATTAAGATTCGCTTCGCTTGCTTTGGCATAATGTCCCGGTAGTAAGAGTGCCTCATCGCTGACCGCCTCTTTGATGATATTGAAGAGTGTGTCATAGACGATTGGTGCCCATTTTTCACCTTGACCCCCTAAATCGGGTCGCCCAAAACTATCAAGGAAAATCGTATCGCCACTAAAGAAAAACTGCTCGCCACTAGCGGCTGTCACGAGAAATGCCACTTGCCCCAAGGTGTGTCCCGGCGCATGGATGGCACGGATTTTTAAGTCACCAACTGTAAATTCATCACCATCGGCTAACATTTTGTAGGAAATTTTGGGCGGCAGAATATCAAAGGGGTGGATACCATCATAGGGATGCAAGTAATAAGGAGCGCCTGTCGCTGCGGCTAAGTCCGGCGCACCGCTGATATGGTCAGCATGGGCATGGGTATCCAAAAGATAAGTTAAAGTTGCCCCTTTTTGCTGGAGGAAATCAAGATATTTGTCTGTATGGCGCAGGGGGTCGATGATGACTGCCTCACCGTTGCTGATAAGAACGTAACTCAGGCATCCTCTTGCGGCACGGTCAACTTGGTAAATTTGCCAGTTATCTGTCTCTTGCACAGTGCGGAAAACATAATGGTTGCCCCATTCTTTGATGCCGCCAGCGAGATAGTTGGCTTGGAAACCATGTTGATGCAGAATATCCGCAACAAAGGCACTGCTGCCTTCTTTGGCACAAACCACAACCACTTCTTTTTCAGTCTTCACCTGCTCAACTGAGCCTGTCTCATCCTCTAAGAAGTCGAAATAGGGGACATTGACCATATCAATATCTTGTGCCGTTTCGATATGCCATGTGGCGAAGTCTTCTTGATTACGCACATCCACAATAAACAAGTCATTATCGCTGATAATGCGCTGATAAATTTCGTGGATGGTCAGGGTAGTGGGTGGCGCTTTGATAACCATAATATCTGCCTTTCAATAAAAATTTCGACGATGCAATACAAGTGTTTGACTGATGGATATTTTAGTTGAGACTCTCTTTCTCTATTGGCAATCCTGCCGCCCTCCATTCTGGAAAACCTTCAAGCAAGACATGAACACGATAACCTTGCTCGCGGAGTAATAAAGCTACTTCGTCCGATAACAAGCAGTACGAGGCGCGGCAATAAGCGACAATTTCACAATTCTTGGGTAAGACTGCTAGTGTACTTTCTAATTTCTCGATGGGAACGGATAAGGCACTTGGAATATGACCTGCCCGATATTCATCTTCGGGACGTGCATCAATAATGATAATACTGCCCTCTGCGATACGCCGTAATAACTCTGCCGCGTCAATGGTTTCTAGTGTCTCGCGTTCGTTAAAATACTGTCGCAGCAAGTGGTCAATTTCAGAGATTCTATCTTGTGCGAGGTCGCGCATCATACACCATATGCCGAATACTCTGTCATCGGATAAGCGATACCACGCATACGTCCCCTCACGGGTGACATCGACAACTCTTGCATTGCGTAAGACTTGTAAATGCTGTGATACACTGGCAACAGATAAACTGGTCTTGCTTGCGAGTTCTTCAACGGTGTGCGGAGTCTGTGATAAAAGATCTATAATTTCGAGTCGGCGAGCATTGGCAAACGCCTTACCCATACGAGCAAATTGTTCGTATAATAGTGCTTTAAGTTCTTGCCGACTTTGATTGTCCATAGATTATTCAGCTATTCAATGAAATTGTTGAACATTGTTTATACAATATCTTGCCAGTATAAAGATGTCAATTTTGTGAATATTTTCACGGGTCAGTTAATTGGGCTTAGAGAGGTGCGTCGTGCTTGTTTTGAGCTGTATAATGGCTAAAAATGAGGCTATATCATTATGGCTGCTATAAGCAATATCAAATAGCTAAAGGTAGAAAAACACTCATTTAAGCTATTAATTAGCAAGGAAATTCATGCTATTGTAATTTTTTGTCGCTACATTTCCCAAAGTTAACACACACTCAATACGAAAATTAGGAGAACTCTATGCGAATTTCTAAATTAAACTCAACAGCGATGGCAATATTAGCACTCCTTGTCATATCGGCAGCATTATTCGTACAAAACGGATTTGCACAAGATAGGGATGATGACATGGATAACATGATAGACGAGCGCGTGGCAGTAACATCCATTCGTCCAGTAGAAGATATTATCGACACGGAATTGATTGTCACCAATTTCTCAGCCAATGGTACAGCGACACTCCCAATTGAAACATCTGTTGCTGTGGCTTGTACCCTTGTCTATGGAACAACTGAAGCATTTGGGCAACTGACTCTTGACCAAGATATGGCAGGTGGCACGCATTCAGTTCATAGTCCGCTACTCAGCGGCTTAGACCCCGACACAACCTATTATTTCCGTGTTCAGGGCGTAGACGATGCAGGTATCATCTATTTATCCGATGTCATGACATTTACAACCCCAGCTACCGATGAAATCAGTAGCGATAATCTTTTGTCTCCACTGAATGGGGCAAGTGTGATGGGCGTGAGTAGTAATTTCAGTAATCAAGATAATGACGGCACTTGGGGTATTCTCAATGCGATTGATGATAATCCCGGTACCGCATGGTCAAGTAATGGCGATGGTGATGAGGCATGGGTGGAAATCGCACTAGGGCAACGGTCTCGTATTAACGAAGTCGCCTTTTGGACACGTTCCATGAGCAACAATACCGCGCAGATATTTCAATTTACTATCACGACGGAAACAGGCGAAGTCTTTGGACCCTTTGATTTGCCAGATGCCGAACAATCGTATCAGTTTGAGGTTGACATTATCGCCGAAACAGTGCGTTTTGATGTGATGAGTAGTAATGGGGGTAACACAGGTGCCGTTGAAATCGCGCTCTATGGTGAGGCTGTCGAAGACTAAGCACCTGTTTAGGAATTAAGGCTCTGTGTTGTTTTGTCGGGCAGGTCACAGACCATGGCCCTACAGTTGAACCTTATTTTCAGACGTAGGGGAGGGTTTGAAATCCTCCCCTAGATACTCCGACTATTCAAACAAATCCTAGACATTGGCACCCTGAGTGAGTCCGGTCAATTGTTCACTGACTTCCCACAGGCGTTTTTGTGTTTCAACATCATAGGATAGGCTATTTGAGCGTTTTTGCTTTTTATCGACCCAATATTTACCTGTGATGCCTTCGACTTCTGGCGATGATGCTAGATAGATATTCGTCGCTGCCCCATCATTGGGCGATTTTCCAAGTAAGTTCTGGTAGATGTTCAACACACCCGTAACTATCCTACCATTATTACTCATACCAAAACCTGTGTTCACTAGCCCAGGGTGTAGTACATTAGCGGTGACTCCTGTACCGTCCAGCCGACGTGCCAGTTCATAGGTGAACATCACATTCATCAACTTAGAATCACTATAAGCCAGCCAGTTATTATAGCGCCGTTTGCGTTCTAGATTATCAAAGTTAATTTTGCCCCATTTGTGCGCGCTTGATGATACATTGACTACTCGTGCCTCTCCTTGCTCTGTCGCTGTTTGCTTGATGGTCTCAAGCAAGAGATTCGTCAGCAAGAAATAATTTAGGTGGTTGAGGGCGAAAGTCATCTCGTAACCATCAATGGTTTCTTGGCGCTGCCCAAAAACACCGCCAGCATTATTGACCAGCACATCGAGTCGATTATGGGTATTCAGGAATGTATCTGCTGCTTTGCGAATGTCTGACAGTGAAGACAAATCGGCTTGAATATAAGTAACCGCATCATTACCAGTATCTGCTTTTATGCGACGAACTGTGTCTTCTAACTTACTTTTATTGCGACTGACAATAACGACTTCTGCACCCATTTGTGCCAATTTGACTGCTGTCACAACACCGATGCCATTGGTTGCACCGGTCACCATTACAACTTTGCCATTCATAGCAATTTTTTGCCCCAAGAAATGTTTTCAATTGGCATTACTATAGTAGAATTGTGTAAAAATCGCGTGAGAACTAGATGCAGGATTTGAAATTCGGAGTTGTCGCGGTGGGCAGAAAAAAGCCACCACGACATATCAACATTACGCCTCAATCAACTTTTCGCGTTGTGCGTCAATCGTCGCCAGCAAAGAGTCGAAGGGTTTGTTGAACTTTGCCACGCCTTCTGCTTGTAATTCCTCACCGACTTGATTCAGGTCGATACCGAGTGCCTCAAGTGCCGCTAATTGGGCATTAACATCATCTAGATTATCTTCAACCGT
Source organism: Anaerolineae bacterium (assembly GCA_030950085.1). Lineage (GTDB taxonomy): Bacteria > Chloroflexota > Anaerolineae > Aggregatilineales > Phototrophicaceae > JAUZRW01. The sequence continues at coordinate 14,840 of JAUZRW010000096.1, read as the reverse complement.
ATTAGCAACCGCGCCATGGTCAAGGAAGGCATCAAGTGTCGCAGGCGGCAAGGTATTAACTGTGTGTGCGCCTATCAGAGTTTCGACGTATAATACATCGGAATAATCAGGATTTTTTGTGCCAGTTGATGCCCATAATGGACGTTGTACTCGTGCGCCTTTAGCAGCTAATTTTTGCCAGCGTGCATCCCCGAACAATTGCTTAAAATGTTGATAGACACTTTTGCTATTGGCAATACCGATTTTACCTGCCAGTTCTGGTTTGCCTTTTTCTGTCACCTGTGGGTCAAGTTTGACATCGACACGGCTAATGAAAAATGATGCGACAGAGGCAACGGTGCAGACATCACCACCATTTGCTGCAAATTTCTCTAGCCCACTGATATAAGCATTGGCAACATCTTCATAATGCTTCATCGAGAACATCAGCGTGACATTGATATTCACCCCTTCGCTGATGAGTTGCTCTATGGCTTGGATACCAGCCGGTGTCGCAGGGATTTTATACATCACATTAGGGCGATTCACCTGTTCGCGCAAACGGTGAATCTCATCGACTGTGCCTTGCATCTCATTTGCGAGATGGGGATTCGCTTCCAGACTGATATAGCCATCCACACCCTCACTGTCATCGAAAACAGGGCGCAGCAAATCGGCGACATCTTGAATATCTTTGATGGCGAGTGCCTCATAGACAGCAACCGTATCTAAGTCCTCTTGCTTGAAAAGTTCGCGTAGTTGGTCATCGTAATCACTACTATTGGCAATCGCTTTCTCGAAAATTGCTGGATTCGATGTCATACCACGCAGACCATTATCAATCATCTGCTTCAGTTCGCCCGATTCAATCAAATCACGGCGGATGTAATCAAGCCAGATAGATTGCCCGATGGCATTGAGTTCATGTAATTTGGACACGCTGCTCTTCCTTTTCTCTTGTATCGACTGTCTATAGTGTTAAGTCGGCAGCAGCAGCCAATTTCTTACGCCATTGTGCCATTTTCTAACGTTGCAAGGCATCTGGCGATTATCGCTAGTCTTTCAGCCATGGCACAAAACGCCGTAACCAGCGCATAACAATATTGCGCCGTGCATCCGACCACGCATTATCAGCAATTTGTTGATTGCGTGCGCCCTCTGCTGTGCCTTCAATATTGCGTCCATAGCGTTCTCTGGTATAGAGGCGCGTAATCGCTGTTATCGGACGTTCCGCCTGTGGTAGCTTTCGGATAATTTTCCGACGACGCTCATCCGGTGTTTGTTGCTCGCCACTATAGAAACCAATCAATCCGAGATAACGTTCAAGACGGGCATAGGCTCTCGAAACGGGACTCATCCCTCTCATGCCGCGCCATTCCCACCACCACCAGATGAAGAGTGCTATCAATACCAAAATAATCGCCGCCAGCACAATTAATGCCGCAACGCCTAATGCAGGTAGTAAAAAGCCGAGTAAACTTGCAGGAGCTGGTTCAGGCGGTTGAATCGGCGGCGCAAAAGTTGGCACAATCACCGGAGTCGCCGTTGGTGTGGGACTCGGTGTGGGTGTAATGCTTGGTGCAGCATCAGGGTTTTGCGGTTCTTCTCCCCCTTGCGGTGTTGCTGTCGCAAAAGGTGTCGGACTCGGCAAGGGTGTCGGCGTTTGTGTTGGTTCGCTGGTTGATGCTGGCGCAATCGGATTCTCTTGTGGTTGCACATTGTCACCCTCACGATTGAGAGGGGCTTGGGCGGCTGTCGGTTCAAATTCTACCCAACCATAACCCGGAAAATACACCTCAACCCATGTATGTGCATTGCGTTCGCGCACGACATACTGACCTAGTTCAGCATCATAATCACCCTGAGCAAAGCCCGCCGCCATGCGTGCCGGAATACCGAGACTCCGCAACATGGAAATCATCGCGGTGGCATAATAAACACAGTACCCTTGTTGGATATCAAACAAGAACCACTCGATAGGGTCAACACCTGTCGGGGGTGTTGGAATAGACTCGTTATACTCCATATTAGCGCGTAACCATGTTTCAATTGCTTTGGCACGGTCATAAGGATTTGTTGCCCCAGCATTGGTCACAATCTGATTGGCTAAACCGGCAACACGCCCACTCACGCCTGCCGGATTCGTATTGGGATTTGCTACCCACTCTGGATAAATCGTACTCGCGGCACGTAAGTCATAGGCAGTTGCCCGACTCATGAGACTCGTTGCTTCGTAAGACATACCGCGCTCGACTACACGGCGCGGACGAATCACTGAAATATTCATTGGCGCATTGGAATCGTCTTGATTGCCTTCAGTACGCAGTAAATCAATCCGTCCGGCAAGATTCACCAATAACGGTTGTGGTGCGGTATAAATCAGTCGTGTTGAGGTGTTCATCGTGACAGTTTGTTGAACTGCAAAACGCGCACCATTTGAACCATCAGGATAAGTAATTTCTAGCGGCTCAAGCAAATCCGGTACTCGTCGTGTGGCAGATGGTGACCAGCGCCCATTGACATAACGCTCAAAAACTCGTGATTTCCAATAATAGCGATTTTCAGTCGGGGCATCAACCAGCATAATCACTTGGTTGCCGAGTTGAATCGCCCCACCGAGACTCAGCGAATCGCCCCCATAATAATCTGCTGTTGCTGGTCCCTCAGCTTCAACAGGCTCAACCAGCCGATTCCAGAATTCACTCATGCGTTGGATAGGCTCACTGGTCAAAAATTCCTGAAAATTGTCGAGCTTTTCTTGTAAATCCCCCGATGGGACAGCCCATGCCAGCAGCAATGCCGCCAGTGAAATCGTCGCACCGACACTCAAAAACTGATAGCGCAATCGTTTGGGAACACGGACTCCGTTAACATACCAATCCCATTCTCGCGCATCCAGATTACTGCGAACAATCAATAGAAGGGACATAAATACGAAAATGAGCAGGTACAAATCTAAATTGACATCACCGCCATAAACAACCATATTGACAGACAGTATCAAGCCCGGTGGCATCAAGACACGCCATACACGGTCAATACGGAAGATATGCCATGCGGCGTTATAGCCAAAAAACCAGAATAGTATCGACACCACCATCGAGAAAACCAGTTTATCTTGGTTAATCCCACCTGTGGCAGCATCATAGAGCCATTCAAATGTACGAGCCATCACCAACTCAACACCACGAATAGGGTTCGCATCTTGTTGTAATGCTGCTATCACAAGCACAGTGATAATGCCATAAATAGCACTGACTATCAGCGCAAATAATTCGTTGTAGCGACTGCGTGCTAGGAAGTAACCAAAAATAATACTCATCATCATTGTTGGGGCAACAATATTGAGTGCTAGAGGCCAATCGGCAGCATCAAGCGCCATGGCTGGCATCATGAGCAAGACTATCGCTGCCAGTATTGAAGCCACATCGCCGGAGACAAACAAGGAGTCCCACAGGCTATTGATGCCACTTTGGAATGAATTCGGTTGTGGTGTTGAACGAGTTGCAGCCATACTGTGCTATCAATCCTGTTTAACAAAGTGTCTTCAATGAATCTATAAACGCTATCTCACATTACCATTGTGTATGAGGCGCGATAAAACCCTGACAGGGCTTTTACGGTTAACGTACAGATTCAATCTTACGAATATCTCAATAGCATTCTAAGGCTATAAGCTACATTAAGACAACCATCGCTTTTCCTACGCTAAATAACGCTTGCTCTATGGTTATCATTAAATGCAAAACCCACCTCAATAATGAGATGGGCTTCGTTGTTTAGAAGGTGTTGCTTGATGAATTAGTTGTTCAAGCCATTGATGACGTTCGAGAAGATGTTACCAATTGTGGGTCCAAGCACGGCGAGTACAACAATAACAACCACTGCCACCAAGACCAAAATCAGAGCATATTCAACCAGACCTTGACCTTCTTCGTTTTGCGGACGATACAACATAATGTTACTCCATTGATGAGTGCAAATTACTGATAAATGATTACTATAGCTATAGTATCATGCTTTGTTGGTTTACAAAATAAAAAAGTGTTAAGGTTTCTCAACAAGCCCCTTTCGGGGTTTCATCGTCTCGCACATAAAATGATATTGTGAGCGAGAACCTATCAAACCATCAAAAACAGTTTGTTAAACAAGCCTCGTTTGCCTCATTTTCCAATCAAAATAACCACTGAACGCGCCGCTAATTGTATCGAATCTTGCTGACGAAGCAGGGGTTCTTCTTCGTCGGGATAAATATCATCCGATGACGATTGAACAGTATCAACGACAAGATGCCAGCGTTTGCCATCAAGGGGCGGTAACTGAAAATCTAGTGCATCCCAATAGGCATTCATCGCTACATAAATATCATTATCATCCTCACGACCTTCACGGGCATGTGCGCCACTGAGCATAAAGGCTAATGAATGTGACCCTGCCCCCCAATCCGGCTGCCACAAATCTACACCATGAAATGATATATCGGGATAACCTGTTCCCATAATGTCTTGATGCAGAAAATGATGGCGATTCCGCAAGACGGGGTGACGCTTACGAAAATCAATCATCAGCTTGAAAAAGCGAAACATATCTTGATTTTCGTCCAGCAGATTCCAATCTAGCCATGTCAATTCGCTATCATGACAATAGGTATTATTATTACCACCCTTGCTGCGAGCTATCTCATCCCCCATGAAAATCATCGGTACACCCTGACTGACCATTAAGATGGCAATCGCATTTTTCATCTGTTGTCGTCGCAAATGATTGATTTTCTGATTTTGTGTCAGCCCTTCATGACCACAATTCCAACTATTGTTATCATTCGCCCCGTCACGCCCATCTTCACCATTCTCATAATTATGCTTATGGTTATACGATACTAAGTCCATCAATGTAAAACCATCATGGCAGGTGATGAAATTAATTGAATCTGTGGGCGAGATTTCATACAAATCAGGTGAGCCTTGAATACTCTGACCGAGATTCCAGATGGTATCTTCATCACCTTTAATAAAACGCCGCAGGGTATCTCTATATCTGCCGTTCCACTCTGCCCAGCGACCATAAGCGGGAAAACTCCCGACTTGATAGAGACCACCAGCATCCCACGCTTCAGCTATCAACTTGCACTTTGCCAGCACAGGGTCAAAAGCGAGTTGCTCCAAAAGTGGTGGATTCGGCAAGGGGTGTCCATCTTGGTCACGTCCCAGAATAGAGGCTAAGTCAAAGCGAAATCCATCAATATGATATTCTGCTGCCCAATAACGCAAGGCATCTAGCACAATATTTCGGACGACAGGATGATTACAATTGAGCGTATTGCCTGTCCCACTAAAATTCAGATAGCGCCCCTCACTATCGAGCATATAATAAGTTTGGTTATCAATGCCGCGAAATGAAATAGTCGGTCCCTTCTCGTTGCCCTCAGCCGTATGGTTGAAGACCACATCCAACCACACTTCGATACCGTTAGCATGGAGTTCTTTGACGAGATTCTTGAATTCATCAACCTGCATCCCAAAACCACCCGTTGCGGCATATCCCGCTTTCGGCGCAAAGAAGCCTACAGTGCTATAACCCCAATAATTATAGAGACGCTCTCCCGTTCTTGGATTTTTTCTATCATTTTCCAATTCATCAAATTCAAAAATCGGCATAAGTTCGACACAATTGATGCCAAGTTCTTTCAGATAGGGGATTTTTCGGCGGATAGCAGCATACGTCCCCTTGTTTTTGACACCCGATGAGGGATGGCGTGTCAAGCCGCGAACGTGCATTTCATAGATAACCATATCTTCAATTGGAATTTCGAGCGGTCTATCATCTTCCCAATCAAAGTCATCAATCGTCGGGCGTGACCGATGCGAGTAGTCATCATAATCGCGGTCACGAACACCCCAAACATCGCGCCCACTAATGACCTTCGCGTAGGGGTCAAGTAGTACCTTTTGCGGATTAAAGCGATGACCTTGTGGGGGATTATAGGGTCCATCCATGCGATAACCATATTCCAGATTCTCGTAATTGATGCCAAAAACCACCATCGCCCATACATTGCCAATCCGAAATTCATCTCGAAATGGTATCTCGACCAGTGGTTTTTTCTCGCCACGCTCATACAGCACTAATATGACGGCTGTGGCATGGCTGCTGAATATCGAAAAATTGATTCCACCCGGAACAAGTGTTGCACCAAACGGCTGCACATAACCGCGCCGCAAATGATAACCTGCATGTTCATGAGTTGGATAAACATCAATACGTTCCATTAAACATCCTGAATGAAAAAAGTCCCATTAATTACAGTGGATACTATATCAAGCAGGGCATTATCGCTATAGGGACAGCATATATCAGAAATAGATTTGCCTATTTCACAGAAACACGAGTCAAGCGATAATAAGACACGTTATGTCTCGCATAGTAAAGAATGGAATTGGCATGAAGCGTTGGATAATTAGCGCCGTAGTCCTAAGTTTTATCGGATTGGGCAGCGTCTCTGCACAAGATAACCCGACACCCGTTCCCACCAGTACATCAACACCTGCGCCGGAGATTGCCACCGATACTGCGAATCAGGCTGATATCACCAGTACGCCGCTTGTGATTAGTCCCTTACTGGATTTGCCTATCCAAGCACCGATAACGATTGACTTACCCGATGATTGGGGATTTGCCTATAATGTCTTTGTTTATGCCGATTTAGATGGGCGCATCGAAACTGTTCCCTTTGCCTACTACGAGGGACCGGTCACGAATGGCACTGGCACGATTATTCTACTCTGGGGCTTTGATAGTGTGGTTAATCCGTTTGAGGGACAAGGCATGAGTCCATGGTTGGATGGTTTGCGGCTGCTACGCTTGGTCATTATGGATAACGAATGCAATATTGGTACAGCGCCCGAACGGGATTATAGCGTGGGTGAAATCGCGGCGACGGGAACACAATTCAGCGCGGTAGATTGTCCTGAAGGTATTCCCGATACTCGTGGATGGTTTGCGGCTGCCTTCGTGGATAATGTCAATTTTGCTTTCTATATGTACATTGACCCCCTTCAACCTGCGGGAACACCTGCCGAATTCGATTTACAGCAAATTCTCGATACGATTGAATTTCGTGTAGAAGACCTGCGCGTTTCACAAGAAGAACTTTCTGCAACACAAGCCGCTTATCTCACGGCATTGCCGCAAATCACAATAACCCCACAAGCTACCGAATCTGCTGGAGGCTAAACAACATATCTTATGCCGATGTTTGAGTCAATTATCTTGCCAGCAATCAGTCTTGGTTTCAGTGCCGCCAGTATTCCCGGTCCCTTGCAAGCCTATCTGCTCAATGTCACCTTACGCTATGGCTGGAAGCGTGGCTTGCTGGTGATTCTTGCGCCGTTGATTGTCGATGGACCCGTTATTTTGGTCACGGTTTTTCTATTGAACGGCTTGCCATCGCTTGTCATTCAGGCGATTCGGGTTTTGGGTGGCTTGCTGCTATTATGGATTGCTTGGAACGCATGGAAGCAGCTACAGGCTGGCGTACAATTCGCAGATGATGATGCAGAAGATAGAAGCGAAGAAACATCCAAAAATGAAGGCTCTGTGCGCCGTATCATGGCAACAGCCGTCACCATGAATATATTTAGCCCGGGTCCCTATCTTTTTTGGGCGACTGTCACGGGACCCCTATTACTGCAAGCCCTCGAAATAAGCAATTTGGCGACAATAGGGATGCTGCTGGGTTTCTATGGCACATTTTTAGGTGGATTAGCTTGTCTGGTTTTCTTCTTTAACCGTTTAGGTCAAGTCAATCAAAACCTGACTCGTGTGATTCTGATGCTGACGATTGCGCTCCTCACTTGGTTTGGAAGCGGTCTCATTGCCGAAGCCTTTAGCCTGAGCGCCATTCATACAACCATGTCATGGATAGGACTTGCTATCAGCCTATTGATTATATCGTATCGCCTATTGAATCAGCGCAAAGGTCAGTTCTCATCACGATAGCAAATTTTTGACAGTAGAGGCATGACTTGTAATTGTTCACCTATCCACTATGGCGGAAGACAATGACATCGCCTTCTTGTACCACATAATCCTTACTTTCAAGGCGCATTTTCCCTGCCGCTTTGACCTCTTTTTCACTGCCTAATTCAGCCAGTATGTCATATGGCGTGACTTCGGCGCGGATGAAGCCTTTTTGGATATCACCATGAATAGCGCCTGCTGCTTCGTAGGCGGTTGCCCCTTGTGGAATTGTCCATGCACGAACTTCTTTTTCACCGGCTGTCAGGAAAGACTGTACAGCCGTTAAGTCATACGACAGGGCAATCACCCGTGAGGCACTGAGTTCTTCGATGCCGTATTCTTCCATGAACATTTCAGCATCTTCAGGGTCAAACTGGCTTAGTTCGGCTTCTAGTGCCGCTTGTAAGCCGATATGTTTAGCCTTTTTATAGCTATACTTAATATCGTCATCGTTAGGCTTGCGCTCATCACCCAGATTTATCACAATCAGCACTGGTTTGAGGGTCATAAAGCCGAATCCGCGCATCATCGTTCGCTCGCGGTTATCAAAATCCAGATTACGTAATGGCTCTTCTTTGTCCAACTGTGCCTTGAGTTTTTCCATCAGGGGTTTTTCACCCACCAGATTTTGGTCAGCCCGTTTGCCCTTGAGTCGCATTTCACTCTCGATACGTTCCAAGCGTTTCTCAACTGCCAGAAGGTCAAGTAACAAAAATTCACCATCCAGCGTATCCAAATCGCGCTGTGGGTCAATATCACCATAAGGATGCGGCACAACATCACTTGCAAAAGCACGCACCACATGGACAAAACCATCGACCTGTTGCAATTCATTGCGAAACTGACCTTCTAAGCCGCCTTCGCCAATCCCTTTATCGAGTCCGCCGAAATCACTATAGGTAATCGTCGCATGAACACGCTTTTTCGCCGTATACATTTTTTCCAGCACATGAAGCCGTTCATCTGGCACTTCGACGACGGATGTATTGACTTCAAATTGTCCGCTACTGACCGCACTGGTTTCATAATCTCCCCCCGTTAGGGCATTGAACAGTGTCGTTTTCCCACTGTTGGGGAGTCCGATAATTCCGAGTCGCATATTTCGTTATTTCCTTTGTGATAGATTGAGGTGTTTAGGGCAACCAGTATAAAAGCAAACTTTGGCTATCGGGAGGGCAAATGCCGTTTAATCAGTTGTGAGATAGTTGAACTGAGTCGTCATGGCAAACAAGTTCAAAAATCTCTAACAGTGAGACATCCGCTAAATTCGGTAAATGGGCATGGGCCTTTTGACCCGATTGTTCACCTAAGCCTAAGACATAAAATCCGCCATGTCGTGCTGCTTGTACACCAGCCTGTGAATCTTCAATGACTAATAGGTCTTGCGGACGCAAGCGCAATGCCCCTGCTACCCATATAAAAATATCCGGCTGCGGCTTTGAATTAACAACAGTATTGCCATCACCGATGACTTCAAAACGGTCTGTTAATTGCAAATGCTTGAGAACCAATTTTGCATTACGGCTTGCTGACCCGATAGCCACTTTGATTCCTGCGGCTTGGGATTCATCTAATAAGCGTAAAATACCGAGCGCGGCATCTTGCGGTTGTAGTTGCTCAATACGCTCTACCAGATAACGATTTTTGCGTGCCATCCATGCCTGTTTCGTTGCCTCATCAATATCAAGCCCTTGTGTGAATAAGCGCAGATTTTCTTCGCGCTTTGTCCCGTTCATGGGTACATAGTCTGCACGGGTGAAAGGCAATCCTTCTTCATCGGCTAATTGTTTCCATGACAAGTAATGAAATTCCGCAGTATGAGCAATTACACCGTCTAAGTCAAAAATAATGCCGCGAATGTCTGTCATGACAGTTCCTACAGGGCTATAGCTATCATCCAGAAAATCCTAATGCAAAGCCACCAAGAATGGTAGCCACAACGTTAGACAATACTGCCATCAACAAGCCAGAGATGAATTTCAACAGATTTCGTGACCTAATTATTGTAGAGTCTGATAAGTGCTTAGAAAATGCGTAACGCAGAGGCGCAGAGAAAGACTTTGAATAGGATTCTTCGTGTCCTTTGTGGTTCATCTGTTTTTGAATGGTGTTCCTGACCTTACTATCTGTCGATAAATGCAGAATCAGAAATGAGGAGAACCTTGCTGGCGCTCCTCTTTGGCAAAATATTAAGTCGAAAGGGTATCTTACGTGGTAGCGGTAGTTGTCGATTGTACAGTTTCGTCGCTATCTTCGGGTATACTACCGGGGACAACCATCACGGGGCAAGTTGTCATCAAGCTAATGACTTTTTGTGTCACACTGCCAAATAACCATTTGCTGAAACCAGTGCGTCCGTGTGTGGTCATCACAATCGTATCTGCTTTACGGTTGGTGGCGATATCGGCAATGACGGTTGCTGGGTCGCCTGATTCGACAACACATTCGACATCAAAGCCTTTTGCACTGAGACTGCGTGCCTTGGTCAAGAGATAGTCATGCACGCGACGGTAAGTTTTATTGTATTCGGACTCGTTATAACCGCGAGCCATAACCATGGTTAGTGGAATATCAACCAGTGAGTATTCATAATCTACGGGTGTTTCAATGATACTCACGAGCGTAATTTTTCCATTTGGCGCAGTTACATCTTCTGCATAGCCAAGTGCAAGTTCAGACAATGGAGACCCATCAAGCGGTACTACAACATGACGTAACATCTGTACATCCTCTCGTTATCCACTTTGCATCAAGCATAAATCAGGATACGTCTTATTCTCAGTACCATCTGTCATGGCTGTGATGGATAAATAGCACAATGCGCGCAAAATAGATAATAGTAAGAAATATGTGGCATATTGCACGATAGAGGCAAATCATTTACTGTACACTATGTACATAGTGTGCGTAGAATGCCGTGCTGTGATTCATACACAAGAAAAATATAACACGATAAGGGAGATTAGATATGTCCGTCTTTGACCATCTGGAATTTAGCCATCATGAGCAGATTGTATTTTGCCATGATAGCGAGTCTGGACTCCATGCAATTATCGCTATTCATAACACGACTTTGGGGTCAGGGGCAGGTGGCTTACGCATGTGGAATTACGATAGTTTTGATGCGGCTGTAACCGATGCTCTGCGCTTATCGAAAGGCATGAGTTATAAGTCGGCAGTCGCAGGTTTAGCCTGTGGTGGTGGAAAAGCCGTCATCATTGCAGACCCCCATATATCGGGCGAAAAACGCGAGAAATTATTACGCGCATTTGGTAAATACGTGCAAAGTCTCGGTGGGCGTTATTGGGTAGCAGAAGATGTCGGAATCAGTGTGGATGATATCAAAATTATTATGGAAGAAAGCGATTACGCCTTTGGTTTGCCCGATGGCAGTGGCGACCCGTCTCCTTTCACTGCACTTGGCGTATTTGAAGGCATCAAAGCAGCCGTAAAATTCCAATTGGGATATGATACCCTTGAAGGAATCAAGGTTGCCGTACAAGGTCTTGGGCATGTCGGCAGCTATCTGTGTGGACATTTGCACGAAGCAGGGGCTAAGTTGATTGTCACCGATATCAATCAAGATGCACTGAACCGTATTGCTAGCGATTATGGTGCAACAGTGGTTGAACCGGATGCGATTTATGCCCAAGATGTCGATGTATATGCCCCGTGTGCATTAGGCGCAACTATCAATGATGCGACACTGCTACAACTCAAGGCGACGATTATCGCAGGGGCGGCAAACAACCAACTCAAAACCATGAAACATGGCGATATTCTGCATAATAAGGGCATCTTATACGCACCAGATTATGTTATCAATGCGGGCGGTATGATTAACGCTTCCGGTGATATATATGGCATATATAGCCGTGAAGAAGCCACACAAAAAACGCTCGCCCTGTATCACACCCTCATGGACATTTTTACCGAATCACATCGCAGCAATCGCCCAACCTACATTGTGGCAGATGAAATTGCAGAAACCAAACTACGTGGACAACAATCCGAATCTGTTGCTGGCGATTAATCTTTTTCAATAGGGCGAGAATAGCCTCGTCCTATTGTCATCCCCTCTTCTATAACGTATCGCCCATAAAATCCCGTGCGATTTCACGATTTTTCGCTATGATAGAGTCATCTATATTGAAATAATCCATAAGGAATCGTCTATGCTACGTTATGTCATGCTTGGAATGTTGATTTTTGTACCCATTACACTGATTGCAAAATTTGTCTTCCAAATAGATGAACTGTATATTTTTCTTTTCTCTGCATTAGCCGTCATCCCTTTGGCGAAATATATCGGGGAAGCAACAGAAGAATTGGCTATTCATACGGGTCCACGTATCGGTGGTTTGCTCAATGCGACACTGGGTAATGCGGCTGAGTTGATTATTACTGTTTTTGCTATCCAAAAAGGACTCTACGAACTGGTACGGGCTTCGATTACAGGGTCGATTCTAGGGAATTTATTGTTGATTATGGGCTTGAGTATGCTCTTTGGCGGTGTCAAAAATGGGATACAAAAGTTTGACCGCCGTACCGCCGCGATGAACGGCACACTGGTCTTGCTATCGGTGATTGCTTTGCTCATTCCCTCGATGTTTGATATTGCCATCCAAGAAAATCTCGCGGCTGAACTCAACTTAAGTGAGGGTGTCGCGCTGGCTATGATTATTTTGTATATCATCAGCGTGATTTACAGTTTCATGCAAGGGAATAGTGACAGTCATGCAGCGAGTGAGCATAGTGAAGAAGAACAGCATGAGGCAACGTGGAGTATCCCATTTGCAATCGGGATATTAGCTGTTGCCACTATTGGCATTGTCTTCATGTCTGAGGCGTTGGTCGGGGCAGTGGAATCGGTGACTGAAACCTTGGGTCTCAGTGAAATTTTCATCGGTATCATTGTAATTCCATTAGTCGGTAATGTGGCGGAACATATGGTCGCTGTACAGGTTGCTTATAAGAATAAAATGGAACTTAGCTTGGCTGTGTCGCTCGGCTCAAGTTTGCAGATTGCACTATTTGTTGCCCCTGTGTTGGTTTTCATCAGCTTATTTGTAGCGCCAGATGGTGCGGGTCCCTTGCTACTTGTTTTCAGTGAATTTGAACTGATTGCGCTGATGGGCGCTGCGATAATCGCGGCGAATATTGCACAGGATGGTGAATCTAATTGGTTTGAAGGGGCAATGCTCTTGGCTGTCTATACCATACTTGCGATTGCTTTCTTTGTGCTTCCGACAGAAGGTGGCGAAGCAACACACGGCGCATTGAATTGGTTGCCGTCGCTATTCTAGTCATCGAAAAACCTCCGTTTGGAAACCCCTAGATTTATCTATGGGGAGGATAGGAGGGGATGTTTGTTCTTTAGCCCGTTGCTGAGACAAATGAATAAGCATAACCATCGCTCCTATGCTGTGGTTGACAATACTTGTAACTGATACCTTGAATACTTCCTTGTGCGGTCTTGATGTTGAAACTACCGGAAGCACGGACAGCCACACGCCCGACATATGTTCCAGTTTTTTGCCATTGGTAACAATTGCTTTAACCATGTCACCCGTCTGAAAACCTTTCACGCGCTTAAATTGCTTTGCCTTCGTGCGCGGAAAACCGTACTTATCAACCCGACACATTTGCCGAGAGCCGCGTCCACTTGCAGAGATGATGAGTGGCGACAAGTCTGGGTGAACAAAGACAGTCCGCCCACTCTCGCCCACGCAAACAGCATCTAGCCAATGCGTTTTCGGGTAATCTTGCTGGATACGATTGAATTTGGTTTGTCCACCTGTACCGCTTTCAATCGGCAATCCCGTGACTTGTAATTGCACAAACAATGCCCATCGTGTGGCATTGACGGCTGCTGCGTCCTTCAAGGGTTTCTTCGCTTGTATTTGAATCTCAGGATAGCCAAATTCGGCAGCACTCATTGTTCCTTTGGCTAAATTACAGGCTTGGCAGGCTATGGTGAGATTACTGACTCTATCCGAACCGCCTTTCGCTTTAGAGTCGATATGTTCAACTTGTAAGGGAAGGTGAACCGCACCACAATAGGCACATTTGCGCCCCCACTTTTCGAGCAGATATTCGCGTACTTCGTAACCTTGCAGTGCCCCTTGCTGATATTCAATGCCGCTAATCTCAGGATTTTCCATTTTCTGCGTATCGAAACGGGTCAGTTCCATTGCTAAATTCGTAATTGGAACAAACTTATTCAAGCGTTTAAGCCATGTCCAGATATTGCGAACGCGACTTTTCAAAGACGGTGCAAGCCAGCCATTCGGTCTGCGACGGTTCAAAAAGCGCGGTTTACGATAACGTGTTTTGCGGCTTCTACGCCCACGTCGTAATTGCCGACGGCTGAGGAGATTGTCCCGAATCTGCTGCCCACGATGCGTCAGTTCACCCACCCAAATTGCACGCCGTCCGCGCTTGAAGTCAGCAACTATCGCTATGCCTGTCGTCTTAGAACCGGGGTCAATCTTGAATTTTACGGGCTGTGTTTCGCCACTCTCACGCTCTTTCAAGATAATCGTGAAGGGATATTGACGAAACACGGCGGCTTTGCCTTGCTTGAGCAGGTGTCGCGCCCGTGCGGGATTGCAAGGCATCAAGGGGTGCTTGTTCTTGTCGATGACTAATACTCGTTGCATGAAAGTTACCTTTCAGTTCTCTGCTTTCGCAGGTAATGGTCTCCTCGCCAATGTTATGAGACGGTTTGGTGTGAGCAACACTGTCCTAGACCCTCAGACTGTTTAATCACTCACCGCAGAGTTCGAGACTGGAGAAGCATCCCGAAGTGCCTATACATTCGTCTCTAACGTAGTTTCCCC
>JAUZRW010000095.1 GCA_030950085.1 Anaerolineae bacterium | reverse complement strand
CGGCGTAGAGGGTGGATAATTCGCCCTTGCATTTACGGGCAAAATAGATATAATTATCAATAAATTGGGCCGCTAGCTCAACTGGCAGAGCGCCTCGTTGACGTCGAGGAGGTTACAGGTTCAAGTCCTGTGCAGCCCACTATATCAAACATCAGCCGACAACCTTGTCGGTTTTTTCATTTCTATTCGTTTCCATGTTATTGTCAGCAGCAACGGAGGCAAGAAAATGACCACTTATCCTATTTTTCAGGGCGCTATCCCCTATTTAACAACGAACCAGATGCGCGAAGTTGACCGTGCTATGATAGAAGATTACAAAATTGAATTGATACAAATGATGGAGAATGCTGGACGCAATCTGGCACATTTAGCCCGCGACCGTTTCTTGGATGGCAATCTACAGGGCAAGCGCATTGTCGTACTCGCTGGCACAGGTGGCAATGGTGGCGGTGCATTGGTTTGTGCGCGGCATTTGCACAATTATGGTGCTGATGTGGTCGTTTATGTCACCGCGACAGATGACAAAATCACGCCGATTCCTGCCCATCAACTCGCTATTTTGCAGCGCATGGCTGTTCCCGTCGCACAAGCTGATATGATAGCATCACAAGCGAAACCAGACCTCATCATAGAAGGTATCATTGGCTATAGTCTAAACGGCACGCCGATTGGCAACGCAGCAACGCTCATCATGTGGGCGAATAATAGTCAGACTCCAATTCTCGCGCTAGATGTCCCATCGGGTGTTGATACCGCAAGCGGAACAGTCTTTGACCCAGCAATTAAAGCGACTGCAACCATGACCTTAGCATTGCCCAAAGAAGGTTTTCGTGCGTTGGGCGTTGATGTACAAGTTGGTGAATTGTATCTAGCAGATATTAGCGTGCCACCGCAACTTTACGCAGAGCCAGCACTCAGTTTGGATGTCGGGCATATCTTCGCGCATAATGATATAGTCCGCTTACGTTAGAATGTTTGAGGACTGTTTGAGGTTCAGAAAATGAAAAAACCTCCGCTTGTGCGAAGGTTAGTAGTCGGGGCGGCGGGATTTGAACCCACGACCTCACCGACCCGAACGGTGCGCGCTAGCCGGGCTGCGCCACGCCCCGAATACGCTGTGAGTATACGATTTTTGGGCTGCAAACGCAAGGGGCAAGTTCAATCCACAAGAAGGTCTAAAGCCTATCATTTAGACAGAAATCGCCTCAAATGAAAACCATTTTCAGGTGAATGTGTTGATATAGTTTAGGATGGACTTGAGAGTCATCACATTGTAAGGTAAAACTATGTCCGTTGCGTTGAAGGCAGAGGGAAATGAGCGATCCGCAGCAAACTGAAAAAAAACCAAAAGTTTTCACTGACCGTTTACGAGGCTGGACGGGTGGAATCATCAAGCCAATAGGAAGCGGACTATATCGGATGGGTGTTCATCCGGATATGGTGACAGCTTTTGGCTTGCTGATTGTCGCTGTTGCGGCTGTCTTCATCGGTAAAGGACAATTACAACTAGGGGGTGTATTATTGCTCATCGGCTTACCCTTGGATGCCCTTGATGGCGCAGTTGCAAGAGCTATGCAGCGCAAGGGACGCTTCGGTATCATGCTCGATTCGACCTTAGACCGCTATGCTGACGGTTTTATTTTTGCAGCTTTAAGCTATTATTTTGCAGTGCTAGGTCGATTCGATATGTTGCTGTTAGCACAAGCTGCATTACTGGGTTCAATACTGGTGAGTTATGCTCGTGCGCGTGCAGAAGGTATCGGAGTGAATACGAAGATTGGCTTATTCACCCGTGTTGAGCGTGTCACCGTCATTATCATTATGCTCTTAGCGCCGAGGTTGCTCGATTGGGGCGTTCTCATCTTGGCAGTTGGGACAAATTTCACGGCGATGCAGCGTTTATGGTTCGTATACAATAGTTTGAAGAATGAAGGCAATTAAACAATGGAATTTCAATCTGAATATATTTTAATGTCAGTGGGTGGGTCTGAGATACAAATCCGCTATTATGGTATCATCATCGTCACCGCAATGTTGATAGCGGCAAGTGTGGCATCTCGTTTAGCCAATCGCTCTGGACGTGACGCTGACCATATATGGGGCGGTCTCACATGGGCGATTTTTCCCGGTATTGTAGGCGCACGCTTATGGTACGTTTTGTTCCCACCTATTTCCGCAGTCGAAGCTGGTCTGGATAGAGCCTATTATTTCCAGAACTTTTTGAACACAACAGACGGTGCGATTGCTGTGTGGAGTGGCGGACTCAGTATTTTTGGGGCTGTCATCGGTGGTTTATTGGGAACATGGTTGTATTTTGGACCCCTGCATAACCGAGTGGCTAAATTTTTCCACTTCCTCTTCATCACCTTGCCCGGTGGACCCATTTTACTGGGCGCGATTTATCCGCTTTTTGTAGAGCAAGCCGCATGGTTATTCAATGTTCTGATGGCGGGATTAGTCATCATCTGGATTTTCCCTTATGCAACATGGGCATTCCGCACAGTTCTCAATCGTATGCGCGGCGAAGAGAGCGACCCTTTCCAACTACCACCGTTTGAAAGCGACTTCCCGGAAGAAGGTATTCCGCTTATGCCGTGGCTTGATTTTGCGGCGATTGCCTTGCCATTGGCGCAGTCAATCGGGCGCTGGGCAAACTTCATCAATCAAGAACTTTATGGTTTGCCGACGAAATTACCTTGGGGATTGTCGATTGACCTTAACAATCGTGTAGACCCCTATCGCGTTGCTGCCGATTACCCCTTCCCCGGCGATCCGGCTGAAACCAAATTTCATCCGCTATTTTTGTATGAATCGCTCTGGAATCTGATTGCATTTTTTGTGCTATTAAACCTCTACAATCGTTATCAGGACAAGTTCAGTCAAGGCGATTTCTTCTTGATGTACTTGATGCAATATTCCTTTGTACGTTTCTTGCTGGAATTCATTCGCGTCGAACAAGCCTTGGTGGGTGGTATCAATACGTCACAAGTGATTACAGGAATCGTCTTTGTTGTTGCACTCATCGCCTTTGTCATGCGGCGCAATCGTGCAGGCGATAAAAGCGACTCACTGGCAACAGAGAGTCTCTAAACACATATTTCTTGAGGATAACTTATAGCTTATCCTCAAGAATACCCTCACATCACAGATTTAATCCAACGTTCGCAATATAGCACGGACAGGCGACCCACAGGCTTTGTCAAGTTTCAGGGGCAAGGCAATTAGTTCATAATCGCCATCCGGCACATCTCGCAGTAAAAGATGCTCTAGGTTGACGAGTCCATGTTGGCGTAGGGCATGATGAGAGGGGAGAGCTTTGCTATCAAAGGCATCGACTGAGGGCGAATCTAAGCCGATGAGTTTGTAGTCTAGCTTTGCCAGATAGCTTATCAATTCCACACTGAGATAAGGTATTGTCTCAGCCCACTGTGTATCCGCCAAATCGCTAACATGGCTGTGAATCAATAAACGTTCGCCACCTGTTAAATCAACATGTGCGAAATCATCGGGTAACAGCGCCCCATCACGTTTTGTAACTGTCACGACACGGCAGCGCCCCAAATAATGCTCTAAAGGCATTGTTGATGGAAAGTCGCCATCATCGTCATAGTGATAATAGGCATCGGCATGAGTGCCAATATGACAAGTGGTGGTCATCGTCATGAGATTAACCGATGCGCCATCAACTATTTTCATAACAGGTTCAAGACTATAGTTCGTATCGCCGGGCCATACATGGGTATCGGCTGCCACAGTGCGCGTAATATCGTAAATCATTCTCTTTACCTTTGGTGAAAATTGTCTCATCCATATCGCCATGTGTATACTATATCGCGGCAAAATCAAAAATACTATCAAAATCACAACTAATGAACCTATATGAACTGTTGAAATCTTTATTGACACAAATTGGATAGCTGTGATACAGTACAAACGAGACTCATCAGAAATTATATTGGAAATTGTTATGGCAAAAGTTCGTTCACGAGATGCGAAGAAACTACAAAAATCATTGAAATCTCATCTGCTTAATAAGGCACAAACCCATCAAGCATGGGAAATCTTAAACATAGAGGGTATTGATGCGGCGCTAGAATACGTCAAAGAGACTGATAATCCGCCGATTTTACAAGACCCTATTCCCTATCAGATTTGGGGGGCTGACCAAATTGATGCCCAATGTATCGCACAAATGCAAACGGCAGCACGCTTGCCGATTGCGGTCAAAGGGGCATTGATGCCGGATGCACATGTCGGTTATGGCTTGCCGATTGGAGGGGTGCTGGCAACAGAAAATGCTGTTATTCCGTATGCTGTCGGTGTTGATATTGCTTGTCGGATGCGAATAACTATTTTTGAAATGCCGCAAAAAGCCTTCAAGAAGCAAAATACGCTCATGAAAAATGCGCTCATTGATGAAACACGCTTTGGTGCAGGCTCAAAATTTGAAGACGGTAATCGCTCTGTACATGCGGTGCTTGACCACGCCGATTGGGAGGCAACGTCCTTGCTCAAGGGTTTGAAAGATATTGCTGCTATGCAATTGGGTTCATCCGGTGGTGGCAATCATTTTGTGGAATGGGGAACTTTCCAACTGGATAAGGGTGATGACACACTCGGTATCCGTGAGGCGGGAATGTATCTTGCGCTCTTATCGCATAGTGGCTCGCGTGCTGTGGGTTATAAGATTGCGAATCATTATAGCACCCTCGCCCGTGATTTAATCCCCAATATTCCGGGCGAAGTCAAGCATCTGGCATGGTTTGAGATGGATAGTGCCGAAGGTCAAGAATATTGGCAAGCGATGGAACTGGCAGGTTTATTTGCGAGTGCTAATCATGAGGTGATTCATGAGCGTATTGCTCGCTATACCGGATTTGAAGTGCTGGCAAGTGTCGAAAATCATCATAACTTTGCATGGAAAGAAATGATTGACGGCAAAGAGGTGATTGTTCATCGTAAAGGTGCAACGCCGGCAGGTGATGGTGTACTCGGTATTATTCCCGGTAGTATGGGCGACCCCGGCTATGTTGTGCGCGGCAAAGGCAATGCAGCCGCGCTTTATAGTGCCTCACATGGCGCAGGACGCAAAATGAGCCGTCGCAAGGCTAAAGATAGTATCACCAAAGGACAGCAGGTGAGCTATCTGAAACAACGCAACGTTGAATTATTAGGCGGTGGTTTGGATGAATCCCCCCATGCCTACAAGAAAATTCAAGCGGTGATAGATGCCCAAGCCGATTTAATTGATGTCATCGGCGAGTTCAAACCACGTATTGTGCGTATGGCAAATGATTGAGGTGCTATGAGAGGAATTTCGCTATTTTAGCTCTGCTAGAGTGAAATTCCTCTCGCAAGTCATCATCCACCTTGAAACATAAAGACCAATGCAAACGCGATTATCACAAGAACAACAGTGTAGATGATAATATTAGTGGTATTAGAATCACCAGATTTGGCATTGTACTTTGTACTACAGTAATTGCACTTCACATGATTAAAAATACGGGGTCCGATAGCCCCACCCCACCATGTAAAATTGATTTTGTCGGCATCGCTCTGTCCGCAATTGGGACAAGGTTTCGGTTTTTCATAAGTCCCCATGATACGACATCCTTTCGAGAATATTGAATGAATCCTATTTCCAGTATATATCATTTCTTATGACCTGCAATCAAAAATAGAGACAATATTGTTTTATGGTGACTTGTGCTATTAATAAATTGATTTTTTCGTATTCGATTAGCTCTGTTGCCTACAAATCGTAAGCTCCTACGATTACCCTATGTTGAAAAAGACAAATTTTCCAAGTTCACAACATAGCGTTATACTGTGACTGTTAACCATAATCACAATACGAGAGGCTGTAAGCATGAGCGAGGCAGACTATCGAGTTCGACCATTAGAACGCGAAGACCGAGAATGGGTTGCCCATTTTTTGGATGACCGTTGGGGGTCTACCCAGATTGTATCGCGGGGACGGGCTTTATACGGACATTTATTAGCAGGTTTTGTAGCAGAGCGTATTCTTCCGCCTGATGAAGAAGAAGCAAATGCTGATGACGACGCGACAGAAGAAAATCCCGCCGTTCATATGGAGAAAATCGGCTTATTAACCTACCATGTTGAAGAAGATGTGTGCGAGATTGTTACGTTGGATAGTCTTGATGAGGGCAAGGGTATCGGGACAGCCTTATTAGATGAACTGAAAAATGCCGCTAAAGAAAGCAAAATTAAGCGTTTATGGTGTATTACCACCAATGATAATTTAGATGCTTTGCGCTTCTGGCAAAAACGTAGTTTTGCACTGGTGACAGTTCATCGTAATGCCATCAAAGAAGCGCGTCGCCTGAAACCACAAATCCCAATTACGGGCAAAAATGGTATTCCGATACGCGACGAAATTGAACTCGAATTCACTGTATAAATCATTAAAGTGATACTGAAATAATGGGCGCGGACTTTGCGCCCTCATCCGGTTATCGTATCGGGATCTTTATCGTCAAGCGAGTCCCCTTATTTTCTTCGCTTTCAATTGTAACCTCGCCACCATATAAACGCGCCCGTTGCTGCATATTCCGCAGACCTAAGCCTGTCTGGTTATTTGCATTTTCGGGATTAAAACCTTGTCCATCATCGGAAATCGTAATCAGAAAATTACTCGAAACTACTTCGGCATGAATATGAACTTGCTTCGCATTAGCATGACGAATAGCATTACTCACCGCCTCATTTGCAATCAAACAGATGGATTCAAACACTGCCGGCGTGAATGGTGGTGGTGTATCGGGGGCATCAATGTCAAACAGGATAGTCTGCGGCGGATGGAGGCGCTCTTTGATAAAGTTCAGGCATTCTCGAATAGTGAGTTGGTCACTATCATGCTGACGTAGATTAGTAATAAATCTACGAATATCTTCAATCACATCATTGAGGCTATCCACAACAAGATTGAGTTTGCCTGTCGGGACACTAGCGCCTTGTTTTCGCATAATATCGACTTGTATCCCGATACCATAGAGTGATTGAATCACGCCATCGTGGAGTTCCATACCAATGCGTTCTCGTTCTTCAAGCAAGTTAACGCGGCTTTGTTGCTCACGCAATTGTGCGCCAGCAATCGTTAATGCCGCAAATCCTGCCATCGTTTCGACAAGCATTTGGTCATCATCGTTAAATGGCTCACCATTGACTTTATCACTGAGATACAACATGCCGAAAAGGTGCTGCCCCACGATAATCGGCACACCGAGAAAACTATCCATATGGGGGTGATGCTCAGGAAAGCCAACCGAGCGTGCATCGTCCTTCATATGCAGCAAACGAATAGCTCGCTGTTCTGTCATGATAGCGCCTATCAAACCATGTCCCTTAGGTAGATGTGGGATTTTGGCATAGTCTTCAGCACTAATACCAGCAGTCTTAAAATAGGTTAAACCACCCTGTCCATCGGGAATACCTAAAGCGGCATACTTTGTCCCAGCTAATTCTTTTGATACTTCGGCAATCCGCACTAAAACCGCTTCAAGGTCGCTGGCTTCGGCGGCATACATCACGGCTGATGAAATTTCTTTAATCCGACTCAATACAGTATTCATGAAAAAACGATGACATTCCTCACTAGATAAACGGTGCATCATACTCTACAGTACAATGGGATATGCTTTGATTGTATCGAATCATACTCGTAAAACAACTGAGGGGCGCAAATTAAATGGCAAAAACCGTTAGAATTCTCATTGCAGATGACCATTCCGTCGTGCGGACTGGGTTGAAGACACTGCTCGAAACACATGGACATTTCCGTGTAGTTGCCGAAGCATCGACAGGTGAAGAGGCGATTAGTCAAGCAAAAGAACATCAACCGGATGTCGCGGTTTTAGATATTCGGATGCCGGGTGTTTCGGGAATCGAAGCCTGTCGCCAAATTGTCGAAAATGTACCAAATTGTCACGTTATCGTGCTCACAGCGTATGCTGAAGATGAGTTACTGATGGCAGCGATTCAAGCAGGGGCGAGTGGTTATGTGCTTAAGCGTATCGGCGATAATGAATTGGTACAAGCTGTCGAACGGGTGAGTCGGGGTGAAGGCATGTTAGACCCTGCCATGACAGCTAGTGTATTCGCAGAAGTTCGCAAGGCTAATCAGGCACAACACGCCGCCGCATTCTCTGAACTCACGCCGCAGGAAATGGCAGTCCTCGCCCATGTCGCAACGGGCATGACCAACCGACAGATTGCGGTCAAACTGTATCTTGGCGAAGGCACTGTTCGCAATTATGTGAGCAGCATCTTATCCAAAATTGGTGCAAGCAATCGTGCGGAAGCCGCCGCTTTTGCTGTCAGGAATAAAATCAACGAATTTGTCTCTACTGACAAAGATTAATCTCCGCCAGATAGGGGTCACTTTTTTTGCTGAATACTTTTTGTGTTCGGCTTTTTAGGTTATAGTGACAATAGAGATGTGGCATAGTAGTACTCGACCAAAAAAGTTTTCAAGGTTTCGTAGGGGCGACAGCGTGCTGCGCCCAATCTTCAAGAATTAAATTGGTCAAGTAGTAGCCAGAAGAAAACATTCAGCACTTAATCAACAAGCATTTTCAGAGGGATAAAATGTCTTTTTTCTCGAATCGTCGCCAATCCGATAATAATGCCGATAAACAAGCACCCAAACCGATTCCCCAACACCCTGTCGGCTTTGAAACGGTACTCGGTGCAGGGAGTTCAATGGAAGGTTCATTTAGCACCAAGGGGAATGTGCGCTTAGATGGTGATTTCACGGGAACGCTCGATATTGAAGGCAATGTTCTCGTGGGTGAAACAGCTAAAATCACGGCGGATATTGAGGCGCGTAATATTTCGATAGCCGGAGCAGTGCGCGGTAACATCAATGGCAATAAAGTTCAATTGCTACGAACAGGACGCATTTGGGGCGATATCAAGGCTAATGCCCTCACAACCGAAGAAGGGGCATTCATTGATGGCAAAATTACCATGAAAAATCATGAGGCACATGACCCGACAAAAACCGCATTAGAACAAGAAACATCTGAGATTAGGCAAGTCAGCGCAGTGGAGGATGTAGAAGGAGATGCAGAAGAGGCGATAGAAGACGATAACTTCGATGATTCACCTGCTACAGAGCATATTCGCCCTTTGCCTACAGAGCATATTCGCCCTTTGCCGGATGCTGTAGTGGATAATCCTGATGATGATACCATTGTTGATAGAGGGACGCTAGTAGACGACAGTATATTCGAGAGCGACGATGGAGAAGACGATGATTAAGGTGCTATTTGTGTGTTTAGGCAATATCTGTCGCTCACCGATGGCTGATGCTATTTTCCAGCAGCAGGTCAAAGAAGCCGGACTCGGTACTAAAATTATGGTCGATTCTGCTGGAACGGGGAGTTGGCATGTTGGCGAAAAAGCCCATCAGGGAACACGCGCTGTCCTCAAGAAAAATAATATTCCCTATAATGGACGCGCCCGTCAATTAACACAGCGCGATTTGAGCGACTTCGATTATATTCTGGCAATGGATGAGTCTAATCTAGCGAATATACAGCAAATGGCCGGTGGCGAATCCGATGGTGAGATTGCGCTCTTTCTCGATTATGCCAACGCTGCCGGATTAAGCCATGTCAAAGTCGTGCCTGACCCCTATTATGACGGACGCTTTAACTCTGTATATGAATTGGTCGAAACAGGCAGCCGCGCTCTGCTTGACCACATTCGCAAAGAACACAATCTCTAAACTTGAAAGCTATGAGTCTTGCTTCAACAAACGGACTGCGGACTCGGCCATGATTGCTGTCCCGTATTTGAAGGAATCTTCGCCAAGTGCAAAAATAGGGCTATGGTGCGGACGATGTTGGTCATCATAGCGTGCGCCTAATGAGAGCATGGCACCGGGCGCTTTCTTCTGCATATAGGCGAAATCTTCACCGAACATGCCCGGTTTACCTTCTTGGGCATTTTCCGCACCTAAGATCCCAGCCGATACATCGCGCAAGAGTTGAGCAATTGATGGGTCATTCCACATCGGGGGATAGCCTTTTGAGATATTTAGTTCGTAGTCACCGCCGAGTGTCCGTGCAATCTGGAATGCTTTATCCAATTCTTCATGGATTTGATTGCGAATATCTTCATCAAATGTGCGAATTGTCCCGTTAATCGTCACCTCAGCCGGAATGATGTTCGGGGCAGAGCCACCATGAATCGCGCCCATTGAAATCACTGAACCTGTGGTCGGGTCTGTACGGCGTGAGCGAATCGCTTGCACAGCATTGATGACTTGTGCCGCAATCCAAATGGGGTCAACGCCAGTATGCGGTGATGCACCATGACAGCCTATGCCTTTAATCGTGGCATAGAACATATCTGCCGCCGCCGACGCATTGCCATCTGAAACAGTAATTTCGCCCACAGGAGTCATACTATCAACATGCACAGCAATCACCGCATCGAGTTCTTCCAGCGCATTATCGCTTATCATCGCGGTTGCCCCACTGATGCCGTCTGCGCCCCAACGTTCTTCTGACGGTTGGAACAGTAGCCGAATTTCGCCGTTAATGTCCGGCATGTCGTGTAAAATTTTGGCGACACCGAGCAACATCGCAGTATGAGCATCATGACCGCAAGCGTGCATCTTACCCGCGACAGTGGACTTAAAGGGCAAATCAACAGCTTCATCAAGCGGCAGCGCGTCCATATCGGCACGGATACCAATTTTGCGTCCGTCGCCATTGCCGATACGCGCCACAACGCCCGTTCGCCCGACTCCGGCTTGTGCCTCAATTCCCATATCACGCAATGCCTCTAACACAAGACTCGCTGTTTTGTGTTCCTCAAAGCCGAGTTCAGGATTGGCATGAATCGCACGTCGCCATGCAATAATCTGGTCTTCGATTGCTTTTGCTTTTTCGAGAAAATCCATCAAGCACCTCACATAAATTGTAGTTCCACGATGCTGTAATTGTATCGTGCTATAGACGCTGATTCTATAACCATTCCCTGAAAATCTGTGCCAATACACGAATGAAATCAAGCATCTTGCATCAAGCGACCAATAAAATTTGGTGACATCGCTTCTATTGGGTCATAAGGTAGCTTGTAATGGCTAATCAGTGAGGCGAACATCTTCGGATGGGGGAATGCTTGCGTCCGATTTTCTCGTATTGTGCCAAAGGCTTCGGCAAGGCTCATGCCTTCATATTCAATCAGATAAGCTATCGTCAGCGATGTGCTACGGCTAACACCCATGGCACAATGAACCAGTACGACACCATCATTTTCGACTTGTTCATGAATAAATTTTGTTATCTTGGGGATTACACCCTCTGGGATATAATCGCCATCAAGAAACGGCTCGTGCAGCACATTGAAAAAATGCCGCGACCATTCAAAGTTGCCATAAGTCCCTGTATCAAGGCGAACAATAGCTGTAATCCCCTCATCCTTGACCATTTTCTGCTTGCGAATCGCCTCTATGCCACTGATGTACAAACCGTCGTAAACACAATCCATCGCGTCTGTTTCCTCTTTTTCACATTATTATCATGTAACTATGACAGAATATGACAAACTGTCAAGCAGAGAAACCCTTAAGCGACTTTCTCGTCTTTTCTCATGTGTTTTATATCATGGAATCCTGAGAATCAATCATTTAGAGGAGGCATGTACTGTAAAAATGCCTATACAACGTTGCATAGTGCGATTATATACGCGATTCACGCCGTAGTACAATTAACAAGCTAAAAGGAGGCTTTGGGTCGCCTCCTAAAAGGGATTTTTTAGCGTTCGTCTGGTGGTGTCCAAGATAAGCCTGTGGGTCCGACATATTGCGCTTTGGGACGAATCAAGCGCCCTTGCATCTGGTCAACAATATTGGCTGTCCAACCTGCCATCCGCGCCATCACGAATAAGGGGGTGAACATATCTATCTCTAAATCCAGTGTATAGAGGACAATCGCGCTGTAATAATCGACATTGGGAAACAATTTGCGCTCAATGAAGTAGTCATCATGGCGAGCCGCATTTTCGAGACGGTCAGCAATCTCGAACCATTTGCTATTGCCAGAACTCGCGGCTAAACGTTGGGCATGTTGTTTCAAAATGGCAGCGCGTGGGTCAGGGGCTTTATAAACCCGATGCCCAATGCCCATGATACGGCGGTCTCCCTCTTTAATATTCGTCTTGAACCAATCCTCAACGTTATCCGGCTCCCCAATTTCGATGAACATTTTCATCGCCTCAGCATTTGCACCACCATGAGAGGGTCCTTTGAGCGCACCAATTGCCCCAACAACGGCACTGTGCATATCGCTTCCGGTAGCTGTAATCACACGACTGGTAAACGTGGACGCATTCATGCCGTGTTCTGCCAGCAGTACCAGATACACATTGATAGCATCGCTGGCTGTTTTGTCTGGCTCTTGACCTGTTAGCATGTAGATGAAATTCTGAGCGAGGGTGAGGTCTGTGCGCGGTGCAATGGGGTCTTGCTCGCTTCGGATACGATTCCACGCGGCACAAATCGTCGTGACTTGCCCCGTCATGCGTAGAGCTTTTTCGCGTGCGACATCCTTATCAGTCAAGTTTTCGGCATCGGCATCATAAGATGACAGCATCGAAGTTGCCGTGCGAACGACTGCCATTGCGGGTGTCTCTTTGGGCGTATTTTTCATCATCTGAATAATGGCATCAGGGATAGCCGCATTTTGAGCGATTTTGCTGCGTGTTTCTTCTAACTCCGCTTTATTAGGCAGCCGAACATGATGCAGTAAGAAAACAACTTCTTCAAAGAGGGCATTTTGAGCGAGGTCTTCTATTGTATAACCACTATAAACGAGTTTACCTTCTTCGCCATTGACTAGACTGGTCTGTATGTCGGCAACAATTAAACCTGCGAGACCGCCTTTATTAGACATTTTAACTATTCTCCTTTGTCGTTGGGCTACGATTAAATACATTCAGAATACGGAGATGGCACAACGAAATAATTTATCGTGTGTGTGATATATTGCTGTACTGTATTCAGAATCTTTTGGAAACATTACAAATCAAGTATAGCACTGCTAGGGTCGGCTATCAACGTTAAGCTAATGTCCATTGGGTTTCTGCCAATAATCGCAAGGCTTTATTAGCCATAAGTAAATCCTTTTATTCAAACCCAAGTAAATCCTTGCATTCAGTTTGGGATTGTGTTAGTGTTGCGCCATGATGAGTAAAAAATATACTAAAACAACTACCAATATGATGATGTGTTGTATGAACGGAGCAGAAATGCAACCGGAATTTTGGCATGGGTAGTTGGTGAAGTCATCACAAACGAAACAACTACAAGAGTGAGCCAAATTCGGTTCACTCTTTTTTGTTACATATTTGTTACCTAGAAGACGAGGCATCATGACAGTGAAATTGAGACAAGCATTACAAGAACGTATATTCAAACAAATGGAAGCGACATTCCCAAATGAGGGCGGCGGTTTTTTGCTCGGTACAAAGCAAGGCGCGGAAATACTCATAGAAGACGTGATTCAAATTGAGAATGTTTTCGAGACAGAAGAACAATATCATCGCTATGCCATGACTCCGCAAAATTGGATGAAAATGGAAGATGAAGCAGATGCCCGTCATCTAACGCTAGTGGGCTATTATCACAGTCACCCGAATCATGTGGCAATCCCATCAGATTATGATTGTGAACACGCTTTGCCGAACTTCATTTATATCATTACATCGGTGATGGAAGGACAAGCGGCAGATATGCTGGCTTGGGAATTAAGCCAAGACCGCAGGAAGTTCGATTCACGACGCTTAGAAATCTTATAGATTTGACTTTTACGTTTACCGAAAGACATTTGAGCAATGTAGGGGCGTACCCACGTGTGCGCCCGAAAAACAACAGCATATGACAGAAACCGTAGCACACGTTAGAGTAGACATCACGAAATGACAGAGGTTGAACAGTACATGACAAACGACTGGACACAAGAAGTATCGGAACTCTATCGCAAATTATCACAGATTGCGGTTCCGGCACGCGCAGAACAAATCGCCACACTGTTAGCACTGATTCCATTCGCGGCTGATGAGGCTTTCCGTATGGCGGTTACTCGAAAAGTCGTGAACAGGGTTTAAGTTTTGATGATACCTTAGCCATCGCCCATAAAATATTATCTCAAGAGTAAGTTTTTACAAGGTTATCGTTTCGATAATTTGACTTAATTTCGTTACACATGAGGAGAGAAATTCCCAAATGGCAAATATCAAAATCCCAACACCGTTACGTGCCTATACCGACAATGAAGCACAAGTGACTGCCGAAGGGTCAACTGTCGCGGAGTTGCTGCAAAATCTTATTCAGCAATATCCTGACCTTGAGCAACACTTATTCAATGAGGGCAAGTTGCGTAGCTTCGTCAATATTTTTCTGGATGATGAAGATGTTCGCTTCTTAGATGGTGTCGATACCGAAGTTGCGGCGGATGACGAATTACGCATTATTCCTAGTATTGCCGGTGGACTAGATTAGCGCATAAAAGAGGATTCAAGATGAGCAATACAATCCGAAAGTTAGACCAGAACGCACTCAAGACGGGGCAAGTATTGACAATTGTGCTACTGCTTGCTGGCTATGTTTTCAATAGCTGGCTTTTAGTAGCGTTTGTGGCAATCTGTCAATTGTTCGGCGGCTTAGGCCTGCCTATTGCACCGTATCGCTTGATTTATCACTATCTTGTGAAGCCCACACGACTCATTAAACCGCGCATTGAACCTGATAACCCTGAACCGCATCGCTTTGCCATGTTGATAGGCGCTATTTTCAATGGTTTAGCGACGATTGCACTTTTAGCAAATGTCGCGTTTCTCGGCTGGCTGCTTGTCGGGATCGTGCTTGTACTGGCAAATGTCAACTTTTGGCTCAATTTTTGTGTGGGGTGCTGGATGTATTATCGTTTGAACCGCCTCGGCATTCGCGGCTTCACAACATCAAAGGGGGCATAAATCATGATTGAACGGTTACTCATCATTACCGTAGTCGCTGTTATCGCTGTCTTTGTCTATCAGATGTATACACGCCGTCAATTGGCGTTCGTGACAGCCAATCGCAATATTGACCCACTATTACGGGGCTTGAACCCGAATATTCCGGCAATTGTCTATTTTACGACACCGAACTGTATCCCGTGTAAAGTGCAGCAGCAACCCGCACTGGATAAACTCAAAACCGATTTAGGCGAAAATATCCAAATTATCCAAGTGGATGCCACACAAGAACCAGAGGTCGCCGATAGGTGGGGTGTCCTGAGCGCACCGACGACATTTGTACTCAATACTGACGGGCAGGCTAAGGCGGTCAATCATGGAGTTGCTGATGTCCATAAACTCAAACGGCAAATACAAGTTATGAAGCCTGTCTCATAATGAATTAGGCAATGTAGGGGCTTATGGCAATACGCCCAATCGTAACACAATTAATTTGATAGCTCGTAGGGGTTTGGCGTGCCGAATCCGCATTACAAAAATGTACTATAACTGTCATCAGGAGACAAGATATGCAATCCTTAGTCAAAGAACATGCCGATTTATCCAATCAAGAGATTCAGCGTTATTCGCGCCATCTCATCATGCCCGAAGTGGGTATTGAAGGTCAGCGCAAACTGAAAGCCGCCAGCATTTTGCTCATCGGCACAGGCGGTCTCGGCAGTCCAACATCATTGTATCTAGCAGCCGCCGGTATCGGCAAAATCGGTCTTGTGGATTACGACATTGTGGACGAAACCAACCTGCAACGGCAGATTATTCATGGTATCAGCACAGTGGGCATGTCAAAACTCGATAGTGCCGAGAAGCGCCTAGTAGACTTGAACCCCGATATTGAAATTGTCAAATATAATGTGCCACTCACATCGGATAATGCGATTGAACTATTTGAGCCGTATGATGTCATTGTTGATGGGACAGATAACTTCCCGACGCGCTATCTGGTCAATGATGCCTGTGTCAAACTGGGTAAACCCAATGTTTACGGTAGCATTTTCCGCTTTGAAGGGCAGTTGAGTGTCTTTTATGCTGAAGAGGGACCCTGCTATCGTTGTATGTTCCCAGAACCGCCCCCACCGGGACTCGTTCCAAGTTGTGCCGAAGGTGGCGTACTCGGCATCTTGCCGGGAACAATCGGCACATTACAAGCAACAGAGGCGATTAAACTCATTTTGGGCATTGGTGAACCGATGATTGGGCGGATGCTGCTCTATGATGCACTGGAAATGAGCTTCAAGACACTCAAAGTTCGCAAAGACCCCAATTGCCCAGTTTGTTCTATTCCACATGATGATGTTGAACTGATTGACTATGAACAATTTTGTGGAATGCCTGCTCATGACCACAGCGATTTTAGCGCCAATGAAGAAGACGGCTACGAAGATGTTCAAGCGATTAGTGTAAGCGACCTCAAGGCATTGATGGACTCGGATGCCAATATTGTCGTGCTTGATGTCCGCGACCCTCATGAATGGGAAATTGCGGCGATTGATGGCACATTGCGTATCCCAAAAGGCGATATTCAAGCAGCGAAAAATGGTGTACTCGCTGGGCGCAAGCTATATGAAGAAACTATTCTCAACGATATCCCGAAAGATAAGCCACTCTATGTTCATTGCCGCAGTGGTAAACGCAGTGCGGATAGTATTCTCTTCTTGAAAGAAGTCGGTTATAATAGCAGCAATATGTGGAATGTTGTGGGCGGCATTTTGGCATGGGCGCAAGAAATCGACCCGACATTGCCGCAATATTAATTACCGATGCTATCTGATTGTTGTTAGGAGATAGCAGATGCTATCCTCTCTTTACTTTCAATTGGTGACTTCGGCTATTTGTGATGCTCGTGTTACGCCTCATTTGTTATCACACAAAAGATGTAGCGTAATTCGGCAACTTTCGTTTGTATATCATGATTTTGAAGGAGATATGATGTTACGTAAAGTATTAACTGCTGTTCTCATGTTTATCGCTCTTGTTCCTGTTGCTGCACAATCGAGCGAGATTGACCTCGAATGCGGGCAATCCACAGTTGAAGGGGCAGAAGCTGGTGATGAATTCACCGTAACCTGTTCGGCGGGTTGTAGTCAGGGGTCTATCTGGGGTACAGATGTTTATACTGACGATTCCGATATTTGTACGGCGGCGGCTCATGCGGGCGTGATTACGCTTGAAGAGGGCGGTACATTTACACTATTTTATATTGACGGCATAGAAGACCATCCTGCCAGTGAACAAAATGGCATTGAATCGTCATCTTGGGGTTCTTGGTCTCTCAGTTTCGCCTTTGAATCTGCCGTGATATCGCTTGAATGGGGTGATTCTGGACAAGAATTAGAAGGGGAGACCGGTACATTTGGTCTAGTGTCTTGCCCCGCAGCAGGTACAGAAGGTTCAATCTGGGGAACAGGTATTTACACCGATGATTCATCGGTCTGCACGGCCGCCGTTCATATGGGCTTAATCACATTCAAAGAGGGTGGCTTATTCAACATTTCGATTGTTGATGGGCAAGAAAGCTATGAAGCTAGTGTACAGAACGAAATCGAATCCTTCGACTTCTCCGAGTGGGGGCGTAGTTTTGTCGTCACACCCGAAGAACTGGAAGTTGAGTGGTTCACCACAGCACAAGAATTACCCGGTCCTACCGGCACATCTTATGCGGTTGTTTGTCCACCGGATGGTATTGCAAGTAGCCTTTGGGGAACAGAAATTTACACGGATGATTCGTCAATTTGCACGGCGGCTGTCCATACAGGCTTGATTACCTTAGAAGACGGCGGCACATTCGATGTCACCATTTTTGATGGTCTCGATAGCTATGAATCTACTTCTGCAAATGGCATTGACTCATCCGAGTGGCCAGCATGGGAACGTAGTTTCTTCGTTAGTTTCTAAGTAGTTCTATGCACAGAGTCGGCATAAATTGTTAGATAACAAAGGGCGAGCCATCAACTCGCCTTTTGTCGTTGATATGCCGAACGATGATATGATTTTTCTCGCTTTTTTATGCTGTTTTTGTCATAATAGCATTATTTATTGAGGGGAAAATAATCTATGCTGCCATTAAAAGATTTGAATCCAACCCGTCGTTTGCCTATTTTGACATGGACATTAATTGTCATCAATGTGCTGGTTTTTCTGTGGGAAATGAGTCTCGGCGATAGCGAACTCAATCGCGCATTTATCGAATTATCTGTTGTTCCGGCTAATATTAGTGCTAATCCACTGTCATTAGAGACATTTTTAGATGCTGTTCGCAGTATGTTCTTTCATGGGGGCTATGACCACATTTTCGGCAATATGCTCTATCTCTATCTATTCGGCGATAATATCGAAGACCGATTCGGTAAGTTGCTCTTTCTTGTTGTCTACTTTGTCTCAGGTTTTGTCGCTGTAGCTGCACAGGTCATCATTGACCCTTCATCCACTATCCCCTTAATTGGGGCATCCGGCGCAATTGCAGGTGTACTCGGTGGTTATCTCATTCTTTTCCCGACAGTGAAAGTTCGTGGCATGGTGCTATTAGGTCGAGCAGGTTTTATGACCGAACTGCCAGCTTTTATCGTTTTAGGATTCTGGTTTGTCCTACAGGTTGTCAATGGTGTTGTCTCGTTGGGCGCAACACAATATGGCGGAGGTGTAGCATTTTTCGTGCATATTGGTGGATTTGTGGCTGGCGCAATACTCACAGGGGTTTTCATGCTCTTTGTTCGACAACCACCTGTCAGCGAGCGTAATCAGATGCTCTATCAACGGGCAGAGCGATATCGTTTCTAATTTGGAACGAATCTACCTTGAGAGACGTATAACTTATAGACTGATGTTACGCGCTTGTCGATTTATCGGGCTTTCGCATTGCAATGCTGTTTAGCACAGTGATGAGTCGTCAGTTATCAGTTTACAGTTGCGCTAATTCCTTAGACCATCGTACTGAAAACTGTGAACTGTGAACTAAAACTCGAATGTCATACTATCAGTAGATGCTCTATTCGTCTGACAACCTTGTAACTGCGTAAGGTGAGTTATAGACATCCTAATGTGATGCAATTTTTACGATTCGTATAGCAAACGTTTGTTGCACAAATCAAGTGAAATATGCTATTGTTATGTAGAAATGAGTTCTCATACGAGGATTGACTGATGGTTTTAATCCAAATGTTGTTACCACTGCGCGTCGTTGGGCGGTCAAAATATCGCCCTTATGTCACCTTCTTTATCACATTGGCGTTGCTTGCCACTTTCTTCTGGGAAGTCGTGTTGACATCGCAGGGTGGGCAACCTATAGAAAATTATCTACCAGCTTATGCCTTTAATACCTGTGAAATTGGGCAGGTTTCCGCTACCGAGTTGCTGAAAGATGGTGTGCGAAGCTTATTCATGACGATTGATTTAGGCACGATGCTGATTAATATGTTATTCCTGTGGATTTTTAGCCCACTGGTCGAAGAGTTTTTAGGCAGCCGACGCTTCCTGAGCTTCTTCATTTTTGCTGGGCTAGGCGGCTATATTATCAGTGCTATATTATCACGCGGCATGTGCGATGTGATTGTGGGACCCAATAGTGCCATCGCTGGAGTAATCGCTGCCTTTGTCTTCCTGCATCCCGGTAAACGCATCGAAACAGCCGTGCGACCTTTCTTAGACCGCAAAATGGAATTTCCGGCAGTGTTTTTTGCCGTCGTCTACTTGATACTGCAATTTATCGTTGATGGCGGTGGACCCCTTTCGGGCGAGTTTTTGCCTATCTGGGATGAAATTGGTGGCTTTATCGTGGGCTTCATCTTTATCTTTGTGGTGACACTTTTCAAAGCCGCACCCAAAGCTGACCCATTTGAATATTTAGACGACTAGCTTCGAAGGATAAATATTATGATGCCAATCGGTACAATTGGACGTGACCGTTATAAACCTTATGCAACCTACGTGCTGATATTCATCAATGTCGTGGTCTTCATGTGGGAAATGCTTTATCTGCGCTCCAATGGTGAAATTGAGTTTCTCAATGTTCTGATGAATCTCACGTTCAATGTCTGCGATATTGGTCTGCGCCCACTGCCTGTCATGATGCGGAATGGCTTGTTTAGTATGTTCCTGCATGGTAGCTTGCTGCATGTTGCTGGGAATATGATGTTCTTGTGGGTCTTCGGGCGTAAAGTCGAAGAATACTTCGGACGGGCAACTTATGTGATTGTCTATCTGCTTGCCGGTTACATTGCCATTGCTGGACATGCTGGACTTGGCGGCGTGGTATGCAGTACCTCAACCGATGGCTTACTGGTCGGCGCAAGTGGGGCTGTAGCCGGTATTATGGGGTCATTTTTGTTCCTGCATCCCGGTGTCAAAATCAGAACAAGCATTTTGGGTGCTATGCAGTTTAAGGTTCCAGCCTTCTTTTTCCTCATCTTCTGGTTTGTTAACGACTTCTTACAAGGTGTCGGTTGGTTTGCAGCCGATGGCGACCCTGTGGCACACTGGGCGCATATCGCTGGATTTATCTTTGGTTTTGCGCTGGTCTTCATCACAACTATGTTTTGGAAACCCGCCCCCAAAGTTGACCCTTTCGCTTATCTTGACGAATAGGGCAAATGACGCAATTTAATAACTGATGTTTCGCACTGTCGGTTTATCAGGCTTTCGCATAGCAAGGATTTTTAGCACAGTAATGAGTCGTCAGTTATCAGTTTACAGATGCGCTAATTCTTTAGACTATCGTACTGAAAACTGTAAACTAAAAACTTGAATATCATCCTCGATACAGTTGTTCTATTGGTCTGATGATTTGTTACTGCGTAATGTGAGTTAATAAGACGCGCTCATATCGGGCGCGTTTTTTATTGGACAGTCTGCCAAAATTCTTATCTCACTCTAATAGTGACAAATATCACAAATAGACTATACTATTCATAACAACTTTCGCAGAATCAAAGAAGGTGAGATATGCCACAGCAAAATGAAATCCCAACTATTCGCGGTCATTGGTTGACAGGTGTTATCAAAGAATTCAATGCCGATAGTCTGCGTTTTCTGGAAAAAGCCACTACCTATGGCGATATCGTCAAGCTGAAATTTGGACCCTTTAATGTCCATTTCATCAATCACCCCGACCTCGTTCATGATGTGCTGGTGTCCAATGCGAGTCGTTTTCACAAGTCGTTTGTAGTAAAACGCTCGTTCAAAGATGTTTCTGGCGAAAATCTCTTTACCAGTGATAGTGAATTTTGGAAGCGACAACGTAAGTTGATGCAACCTGCCTTCCATGCCAAAAGTATTGGCGCATATGCCGATACGATGGTTGATTATGCCTTAGCAGAAATCGAGAATTGGTCAGATAATGCCGAAGTTGATGTTGATGCCGCGATGACAACCGTAACCATGAACATCATCACTAAAACGATGTTTGATACCGAAGTCGGTGACGAAACTCGCGCAGTCGGCGAATCGTTCACTCGTTTGTTGCAAATCGTCAATAATCGCGTCGGACGTATTTTTGATTTTCCTCATTGGTTGCCGACATCAGAGAATCGGGAAATTCATCGGCTGGTAGATAAACTCAAGGCGATGATTCAAGGCTTTATTGATGAACGGCGGGCAAGTCGTGATGATAAGGGCGATTTACTAGCGATGTTGTTGATGGCACAAGATGGCGATGGCAGTGGCATGAGTGATGAGCAAATCATCAACGAAATGCTAACCATTTTTGGCGCAGGTCATGAAACAACCGCTTACACGCTCACGTTTGCATGGTACGCCCTCGCACAGAATCCGACTGTTCTCGAAAAATTGCAGCAAGAAGTCGATACTGTATTAGGCAATCGTCGCGCAACATTGGCAGATTTACCGAATTTGCCATATAGCGAGATGGTCATCAAAGAAACATTGCGCCTCTATCCGCCAGCATGGGGTTTTACACGTAATGCCATTGCAGCAGTTAAAATCGGAGACTATGCCTTACCAAAAGGGGCGGCGGTTATGATGTCCCCATGGACAATGGGACGTGATGCCCGTTGGTATCCCCAGCCGCTAGATTTTAACCCTGAACGCTTTAGCCCAGAAAACGAAGCGACTATTCCGCGCTATGCCTTTATCCCATTCGGAGGGGGCCCGCGAGTCTGCATCGGCAACCAATTCGCCATGATGGAAGCTCGTCTGATTCTGGCGACCATCGCCCAACATTATCGCTTCACACTCAAACCCGACTTTGAGACAGAACCCATTCGCGCCTTCACCTTGCGCCCTAGCAATGGCATGAAACTCATCGCTCACACCCGCGAGGCAATCCCTGTACTGTAATGGCTTGATATAAGGTGGGCATTTGTTCACCTTCTTAATCTGAACATTCCAACCTTCTGGGTAAATCGAACTGGATAACAGCTATCCTCTAGCTATTTTGTTGAAGACTGTTTTCTAATCTTATATTCAAAACCTTCTCGTTCACGCTCTTCTTTGAACTCATCAATAAACTTGTAGATAATCTCACTTCCATCGTAAGGCATTTGCAGAAGAAATTGGCTATGTATCATCTCAATAAATAGGGGAAAGTTAAGCCATCTGCCATGAAGAATCAAGATC
>JAUZRW010000094.1 GCA_030950085.1 Anaerolineae bacterium | reverse complement strand
GGGTCAACATTCTTTATCAGTTTCCCTGTATTTGATGAAGGGAGCCTTCGTTTAAAAGACGATTCTGAATCTGCTGCTGACTGATTCTGTCATGCACGAGGTCTAAAAACACCGATTAAAAAAGCAAAACGCCCTATCTTTTTGGACAGGGCGTTGGCATTTTCTATATGTGCATTTACTAGCACTTAGTTGAAGTGCGGGGTGAGTTTTTCCAGAATTTTGCCTTTGGGCTTAAACCCTGTGACACGCGCCGCTTCCTCACCGGATTTGAACAGAATCAATGTTGGAATACCCATGATGCCATATTTTTGCAATACTTCGGGATTAGCATCCGCATCGACTTTAGCAACACGCACCTGACCTTCGTATTCCACGGCAATTTCGTCTACCATCGGCGCAATCATCTTACAAGGGCCACACCATTCTGCCCAAAAATCAACCAATACTGGGGTATCAGAACCGAGAACTTCGCTGTCCCATTCTGCCGCATTCACATCAAAGGTTTTTTCACCCATTTCAAGTTTTCTCCTGATTTACAATCCGATTGTCGATTACCTCACAGCCATTATGCTGTATCCATTGAGACGTATTCTTTCCGCAAGACCTTACATCAAATGTCAAAAATTATCTATTTCTAATCGTCTGTGTGTTATCATAACAAGCAAAAGTGATAGACAACAATCTTTGCACGAGTAAGTTTAAGGTGATACTTTAGAAAAGCACATGAGTACACAAGAAGAACATTTACCACAACTCAGCAAGCGGCAAGAAGAGGTATTATCGCTGCTTGTGCGGTCTTATACCGCAGCACCTGAACCTGTCAGTTCAAAACACCTTGTTGAGCAATATGAACTCAACTTTAGTTCAGCTACCGTGCGTAACGAAATGGCACATCTGGAAGAAATGGGCTATATTGCCGCGCCGCACACCTCAGCCGGACGTATCCCAACAGCTTTGGGCTATCGCTATATTGTGCGCGAAATGATGCTCAATAGTGCCTTAAGTTCTGTAGACCAACACTATATCGAAAATAAATTCAGCCAACTACCCATCGTGCTAGACCAATGGATGAAGCAAGCGGCG
Organism: Anaerolineae bacterium; assembly: GCA_030950085.1. GTDB lineage: Bacteria > Chloroflexota > Anaerolineae > Aggregatilineales > Phototrophicaceae > JAUZRW01. The sequence continues at coordinate 16,590 of JAUZRW010000094.1, read as the reverse complement.
ACTGTGCTTGCTCGTACCGCCCTCACAGCCTCGCTAGTGACACCCCCTGTTGCACAAAAGCGCCGTTTTAAGCATGTTGAACTCATCTCGATACAAGGGCGTTTAGCACTCATGGTATTGGTTTTGCAGGGCGGCGCAGTGTATCAACGCATGTTGACACTCGCTGAGCCTGTCACACAGGGCGAATTAAGTGCCAGTGCTGACAATATCAATGCTCTTTGCTATGACCTCAGTGCCAATCAAATCCATATGAAGAGTCGCCAATTTACTGAATTAGAACGTGAAGTTTGCGAGATTGCGGCAGAACTCATCGACAAATCGGGCAGTAATCAATTGCGAGTGATTTACCGCGATGGTCTGAGCGAAATCATTAATAGCTTTCCCGATAGTGCAGGCGCACAACAAGCTGTCCGTGTTTTTGAGGAACGCGCCTTCATTGATATGATTCTCACTGAAATTTTGCACCCCTTTTTGCAAGAGAATGTACAAGTCATTATTGCAGGAGATGGTCGGGAAGAAATGAGTCACTTGAGTTTGGTATTGAGTCATTATGGTGTACCAGGTCAATTACGGGGTATGTTAGGGGTATTGGGCCCGATGAATCTCAATTATGGTCGTGCGATTAGTGCTGTTCGCAAAGTCAGTGCTTTAATGACTGATATGCTGGTTGATTTATACGATGAAGAACCATCAGAATCAACCAGCAATGATGAGCGTTAAAAGCCATTTTGTGTCGTAGAAATAGGCACATAACGAATCGGCTCGATATTTATCCCATTTCTGGTAAATTGTTAACACAATTCTATGATTCAATAGCTACACTGCAATCAATGTGTTTGCTAGAATTGTGTTTCCTGCGTGTTGGTATCGAAGGAGACTGATTAAGTATGGATGAACAAGCAGAAAACGTAGAAAATATGGCAAAAACCAAAGAAGAAGAAATACTCATCAATGTGGCAGATGATAGTGAGGGTAATGATGAGATTACCGCACTTCAAGCCGAATTAGACAAAGTGAAGCAAGAAGCGCAAAGTAATCTCGACGGCTGGCAACGTAGTCGGGCAGAATTCACCAATTACAAACGCCGTACCGCGCAAGAATTGAGCGAATCACGCGAACGGGGGGCATTAGACGCGCTAGGAAAAGTATTGCCCATCATGGATGATTTTGAGCGGGCGCTCGATAATATCCCCGAAGATTTACAAGACCATCCTTGGGTCAGTGGCACATCGCTCATCCTCAAGAATATGCAAAAGGTCACGGACGAGTACAATATCTCCATCATTGACCCTGTGGGCGAAGAATTTGACCCGAATTTCCATGAAGCAATTGGCACAGACGATGACAGCGAATTTGAAAGCGGTGTTGTCTCGGTCACATTGCAAAAAGGTTATCGCAGTGGCGAACGGGTTTTGCGTCCGGCGTTGGTGCGCGTCGCCAGTTAATGACAATATCAAGAATTATAAGCTCCTTTCGGGGTTTTACCGCGCCTCACACAAAATTGTAATGTGAGAGCGAGTTTACAGGTATATCAAAACCACTTTGTTAAACAAGAAGTAGGAGAACATCGTAATTATGGGACGTATCATTGGTATCGACCTTGGGACAACAAATTCGGTAGTCGCCGTTATTGAAGGTGGCGAACCTGTTGTTATCCCATCATCTGAAGGCAATAACACCGTTCCGTCGGTGGTGGCTATCAACACCAAAAATGACGAACGGTTAGTGGGTAAAGTGGCACGTAATCAAGCGGTCATGAATCCTGAAAACACCATTTTTTCCATTAAACGCTTTATGGGGCGCAAATTTAACGACCCCGAATCGAAGGACGCTCGTTCACGAGTACCTTATCATGTCAAAGAAGCAGCAAATGGCGATGTGCGTGTGACAATGGGTAAACGTGATTATAGTCCGCCAGAACTCAGCGCCATGATTTTGCAAAAACTCAAGGCGGATGCCGAAGCCTATCTTGGCGAAGCTGTGACGCAGGCTGTGATTACTGTTCCCGCTTATTTTAACGATACCCAACGGAATGCGACCAAAGATGCCGGAAAAATCGCGGGTTTAGAGGTGCTACGCATCATCAATGAACCGACAGCCTCTAGCCTCGCTTATGGTCTTGATGACCGCAAGGATGGCACGATTGCTGTCTATGATTTGGGCGGTGGTACATTCGATATTTCTATTTTGGAAATTGCTGAGGGTGTGTTTGAAGTGCGCTCTACCAATGGGGATACCTATCTCGGTGGCGATAACTTTGATGGGCGTATTATCGACTGGCTGGCAGATGAGTTCAAGAAAGAAAACGGTATTGATTTGCGGAAAGACCGTCAAGCATTACAACGGCTGAAAGAAGCTGCCGAAAAAGCCAAAATTGAACTCTCCAGCACCCAAAGTACCGATATCAATTTGCCTTTTATTACGGCTGATGCCAGTGGTCCCAAGCATCTGAACATCCCCTTGTCGCGTGCCAAGATGGAAAGTCTCGTTGATGACCTCATTCAAAAATCAATCGCCCCTGTCCGCAAGGCGCTTTCTGATGCCAAAATGCAGCCCAGTGAAATTGATGCGGTGTTGCTGGTCGGTGGTATGACCCGTATGCCAGCTATCCAAGAAGCGGTGCAGAAGTTCTTCGGCAAAGAACCGACAAAGGGTGTCAATCCTGATGAAGTCGTTGGCTTAGGTGCAGCGATTCAAGCGGGTGTCTTAGGCGGCGATGTCAAGGGCATTTTGCTGCTAGATGTCACCCCTCTTAGCTTGAGTGTGGAAACATTGGGCGGCGTGGCGACTCCGATGATTGAGCGCAATACGACGATTCCCATTAGCAAATCACAAGTTTATTCCACGGCAGCCGACAGCCAAACACAGGTCGAAATCCATGTTTTACAGGGCGAGCGCCCAATGGCATCTGATAACAAATCGTTAGGTCGCTTTGTTCTCGATGGAATCCCACCTGCTCCGCGTGGAATGCCACAAATTGAGGTGACGTTTGATATTGATGCCAATGGTATTATCAATGTCAGCGCCAAAGATAAGGCAAGCGGTAAAGAACAGCGCATTACCATTACTGCCGGCAGTGGTCTGTCGGATAGTGAAATCGACGAGATGATACAAGCAGCCGAAAAACACGCTGCGGAAGATGCGGCTCGTAAAGAAGAGGTCGAAGTCAAGAATCAAGCGGATGGTGCGGTATTCCAAACCGAAAAATTCTTGCGCGATTATGGCGAGAAGTTACCAGAAGATGCTATCACCGAAGCGAATAACCGTGTCGAAAAAGTAAAAGATGCCATCAATAGTGAAGATATTGCGGCGATGAAATCTTCTACTGAAGAATTGACCAGTTATCTGCAAGAACTCGGTGGGCAAATGTATCAAGATGCGGATGCTGCCGCACCACCTCCCGATGCTGAGGATATGACAGGCGCGGATGATAGCAATGACGAAGAAGATGTCATTGATGCAGAGTTCACAGAAACCTAAATCATAAATCATAAATTAGCAATCAGTAGAATAAAATGTAGGGGCGCAAAAAATATTGCGTCCATACTCGTCACAAAGCAAAAGTCAGAGTCAGGTTTATCGAATCTATGGCACGAGATTACTACGAGGTACTAAGCGTCAGTCGCAATGCAAGCAAGGATGAGATTAAGAAATCTTTTCGGACACTTGCGCGTAAATATCATCCTGATGTCAGTACAGAAGACAATGCCGAGCAAAAATTCAAGGAAATCAACGAAGCCTATGAGGTGCTATCCGACGACCAAAAGCGCCAACAGTATGACCGTTTTGGTCATGCTGGGGTATCTGGTGCTGGTGCTGGTGGTTTTAATGGCACAGCAGGTTTTGGTGGCTTTGAAGATATTTTTGAAGATTTCTTCAGCAGCTTTGTTGGCAGGCAAGGTGGAACACGCTCTGCTTCGCGGCGTGGCAGTGATATTCGTGTTGATGTGAATATCGCCTTTGAAGAAGCCGCTTTTGGCATCGACAAAGAAATTCAATTCCATCGCCTTGAAGTTTGCGATGTCTGTGAGGGTAGTGGCGCACGCGAAGGCTCACACCCCATCACCTGCCCCGATTGTAAGGGGGCTGGTGAAGTCCGTCAGGTACGCCAAACCTTTGTTGGTTCTGTTGTGCGTGTAGCAGCTTGTCCGCGCTGTGGTGGTAAGGGCAAGATTATCGAGAATCCCTGTACAAATTGTGACGGTTCAGGTCGTCGTCGCCGTAAAACCAAGCTCAGTGTCAAGATTCCGGCTGGTGTCCATGATGGCTTACGGATTCAAGTACGCGGTGAAGGGGATGCCGGCGAAAAAAGCGCACAGTCAGGCGATATGTACGTCGTGATTCATGTCACTGAGCATGAATTTTTCAAGCGCCGTGATAGCGATATTATCCTTGATGTCAGTGTTAATGTGGCACAGGCGGCGTTAGGCGATAAAGTCCAGATTCCAACCCTTGAGGGTGATGTGGAAATGGTCATTCCGGCTGGAACACAAACTGGTAAAGTTTTCCGTCTCAAAGGCAAGGGTGTTCCGCGCTTGCGGACGGATGGGACAAACAGTGGGCGCGGCGACCAAATGGTCTATGTCACCGTTGAAGTCCCAAGCAAATTGACCGAATCGCAGCGCAAGTTATTTGAGGAACTTGGCGAATCACTTGGCAATCAAATCACGCCCCAATCAAGGGCTAGTGGGAAGGGATTTTTCAGCCGTGTGATGGATTTTCTCGGTGGCGAACAATAGTCGATAAATCTACCCCATAATTTAGAGTATTCGTAGGGGTGCATAATGCGCCTCTATTGGTTTTAACAGGATTGCAATATGCCCCAATGGATAGAAATTTCGCTGCATGTCGATGGTGAAGCAGCCGAAGCAGTTGCCACAGAATTACAGCGTTGGTGTCATCAAGGCGTGGCGATTGAACAGGCTAATATTGAATCGGGCAAGTATGATGATGGTGATGAAATCCCCGTTGAAACCCTAATTGTGCGTGGTTATTTCCCTAATGATGCCGAAGCCGAAGAAAAACGCTTACAAATTGAACGCGCCCTCATCTATATGAGTATGATGTTGCCGATGCCCAAACCGCAATACAAAATTGTAGAAGACGAAGATTGGGCGCACGCATGGAAAAAGCACTACAAACCGATTCGACTCGGCACACGCATACTGATTCGTCCCTTGTGGATAGACGTTGAACCAAAACCGGACGATATTGTGATTGCCCTTGACCCCGGCATGGCATTTGGCACCGGCACACACCCGACAACTCAACTCTGCCTTGAAGCATTAGAGCGCATGATTACACCATCGCTTGATGTCGTCGATTTGGGTTGTGGCAGTGGAATCCTCAGCATAGCCGCCGCGAAACTCGGTGCTGGCAAAATCGTCGCAGTCGATATTGACCAATTAGCCGTGGATGCCACTATCGAAAATGCACAAGAAAATGAGGTTGCGGAAAAAATCCATACCCATCAAGGCAGCCTCGATACCTTAATCACATCAGCGCGACGTTTTGATTTACTTGTTGTCAATATTCTGGCGAAAATCATCATTGAAATGTGCGACCACAAACTCGGTCAACTGGTAAGACCCGGTGGACGAGCGATTTTTAGTGGTATCATAGAAGATCAGCGCACTGATGTTGAAGCGGCATTGCGTCAAACAGGCTTAGAGCCAGTGACGCATTATCAACAAGGGGATTGGATTTTAATCGAAGCGAAACGGTCTATAGACTAATGGCAAGACCCTCGCAGTCGAGAAGCAAAGCATCATTGACTACATTCCAGCAGATACCGCTTCGTTCTATGATGAATTTCAGCAATGCCAATCATGCCAGCAAGTCTACTGGAAAGGCAGCCATCACCAAAAAATGGAACGCTTAATTGCTATGGTTTTAAGCTGCTAGCATAATTCACAAGATTTTGAAATCCATAAATATAGCAGGATAATCAATGGCACATCTCACAGGCAAAGAGCGTTCGGACTATGTGCAAAATATGTTCGGGCGCATTGCAGAGCGTTACAACCTCCTCAATCGCGTGATGACCTTCGGACAAGATATGCGCTGGCGACGTTTTGTTGTCCAGCAGGCAAATTTGCCACAAAATGGCAGCCTACTGGATTTAGCAACGGGGACAGGTGATATTGCATTTGAGGCTAAAGAATCGCATCCTAACGCGAAAGTAGTCGGTGCTGATTTTGCACTGCCGATGATGCTTGTCGGGCAAGATGAGCCGCGAGGCAACACCATCACTTGGTCGGCGGCTGATGCGCTCAATCTGCCTTTTCCTGATAATAGCTTTGATGCGGTAGTGTCAGGTTATCTCGTTCGCAACGTGATAGATATTCCACGCACATTATCGGAGCAACTGCGCGTTCTCAAAGATGGTGGACGCATTGTCATTCTCGATACATCGCCACCACCGAATAACATCCTCAAGCCCTTCATACAGATTCACCTCAATTATATTATTCCCATCATGGGGCGCATTATCGGAGGCGAAGCGGCTGTCGATGCCTATACTTATCTCCCAAAAAGCACACAAGCATTTAAGACTGCCGATGAATTGGTCGGATTGATGCAAAATGCAGGATATATCAATGTGGATTATAAGAAGTTCATGTTTGGCACAATGGCAATTCATTGGGGAGAAAAGCCAAGGCATTAAAAGAAAAAGCCCACCAAAAAGCGGGCGATGTGAGTTACGTGCTGTACCAGATTATTCGTCACCGCCACGAGCATCTTTGAAGCGGTAGGTAATCCGCCCACGATTCATGTCATAGGGTGTCATTTCCACCTTCACACGGTCTCCTAGCAGGATGCGGATATAGAACTTCCGCATTTTGCCGGATAAATAGGCTAATACCTGATGGTCATTATCCAACTTGACCATAAATTGCGTGTTAGGTAGAGCTTCTACTACGATACCTTCAACTTCGATTTTCTCGTCTGCCATAGGACTCCTTTAGCATTGCTTGATTTAAGTACATTTAATATTACCACAAGTGTGCAAATTGCTACTGCGATTCACAGTAAAAATGTTACGAGGACGGCATTGTATCTCATAAAAGACTGGGATACCCGTTATATAGAAACAAACAAGCCGTTGTAAGCCTAAGTTACAACGGTTCATCTATTTACATTCAACTAGAAGTAGAGTTTTCGACTTTTAGATATTGCCACGAGCCACAGCTTTACGGTGGCGGCGGCGAGCGCGACGAATCGCTTTTTTCTTCTCAATGCGACGTAGTTCGCTTTTGCTAATATGCCAGCGTTTACGACGAACGGTACTCAGAATACCTGCATTGGTAACTTTTTTACGGAAACGACGTAAGAGACTCTCTTGATTTTCGCCGGGTTTTAGTTTCACAGATGCCATAAGTTAAGCAAACACATCCCTTCGTAGCTATAATTTCGGTTCATTTGGAATACGGATTTTAGCAGGGATTAGAAAACATGACTAGCCCTGCTTTCCGTATTGGTATTAAAGACAATCTGATACCAATATCTACAAATTCCACTATAGTCGCTCTAACGATTTCAAGATAGCATTAAGGTATACACACAATTGACAGAATTGATGGAAAAAGAGGTGAGGAATGGCGATACGTGCTGCCCGTGTTCTAATTGCCAAGCCGGGGCTAGATGGACACGATAGAGGTGCAAAAATCATTGCCCGCGCCTTGCGTGATGCCGGTATGGAAGTGATTTATACAGGGTTACGACAAACACCGCAAATGATTGCAGAAGCAGCATTACAAGAAGATGTTGATGTAGTTGGCTTGAGTATCCTCAGTGGCGCACATATGACCCTTGTGCCGCGCATCCGTGAGGCAATGAATGAAGCTGAATTAGATGATGTACCCATTATCGTCGGTGGCATTATCCCTGATGACGATAAAGCAGCATTATCAGAAATGGGTGTGGTCGGAGTCTTTGGTCCGGGAACATCTACCGAGATGATTCGAGATTTCATCAACAAGCTAATCGCTCAAAAGGATGGCGATGACTAATCAGGTTGAATTGCTAGTCAAAGGTAGTCGTCGAGCGTTAGCGCGAACGTTAACACTTATCGAGAATCAGCATCCACAGGCGCAAGCAACCTTAGCGCAACTCTATCCACATACAGGTAAGGCATGGATTCTCGGCGTAACAGGCGCGCCCGGTACGGGTAAAAGTTCGTTGGTTAATGCTTTGACAAAGGCATTACGTGAACAAGAAAAAACGGTTGCCATTATCGCAGTAGACCCAACAAGCCCTTTTTCCGGCGGAGCTATTCTCGGAGACCGTATTCGGATGCAAGATTTATCCGGCGATAAGGGTGTCTTCATTCGCAGTATGGCAACACGCGGTAGTCTCGGCGGAGTAGCAACAGCAACTCGTGATATGGTACGGGTGCTAGATGCTGCCGGATTCGATTATGTGATTGTCGAAACTGTGGGTGCTGGGCAAAGCGAAGTTGATATTGTGCGGACAGCGTATACAACCCTTGTCATTGAAGCACCGGGTTTGGGTGACGATGTACAAGCTATCAAAGCTGGCATCCTCGAAATTGCGGATATTCTAGTGGTCAATAAAGCTGACCGCAATGGCGCAGACCAAACGGTACGCAGTTTACGTGCTATGTTAGAATTAGGACATCCGGCATCATGGGAGCAATTTGTGTCACATCATGGTCGCTTAATGGAAACACCCACTATGCCATCAACACCATCAGATGTAACACTTTGGATTCCGCCAGTCTTAAAAACATCGGCTATCCAAAATGAAGGAATTACTGAACTCGTCATTCAAATTGAAAAACATCGGCAGCACTTGACCGAAAGTGGCACTGTAGCACAGTTAGAAGCACGCTATATCGAGATTGAATTGTACGAACGGCTGCAACAAGCACTCATGCGGCAAGTCACGAGTCAATTATCAGAATCGCTCATTCAAACCATTATCAATCAAATTCGTACACGAGAGATTGACCCACAAACGGCAGTTAATCAATTACTGGTGCAATTAAATTAACACTCTATCATCAACTGTTAGCACTCTATTGAGGGGGATTTGTGTCTGAAGTATCTGAATCAGGTAACGAGAACGACTATGATAACCGTGTGTCGCGGATGAGATTTGGCAAGATGAAGCTGTTTTGCGGAACAGCCTCACCGCATTTAGCACAAGAAATTGCCAATTATATTGCCAACAACGAAGGTTATGAGAATTTAAGCATTGGCAAGTCAGAAGTCACGACATTTTCTAATGAAAATATTTTCGTCAAATTGAATGAGAGTGTGCGCGGCAGAGATGTCTATTATATCCAAACAATGGCATCTCCTATCCATAACAACATTATGGAAATGCTGATTATGATTGATGCCCTCAAGCGCGACTCAGCATGGCGCATTAATCTGGTTGTGCCTTATCTTAGCTACACCCGTTCCGATAAGAAAGACCAACCGCGTATCCCGATTACTGCCCGTTTGATGGCGAATATGATTGAAACGGCAGGGACAGACCGTTACATGACCATTGATTTGCATTCTGGGCAGATTCAAGGATTTTTCAATATTCCGGGGGATGCCCTGACAGCCTTTCATATTCTCAGCGATTATGTCAAAAAGAACTTTGACTTAAGTAACCTTGTCGTTGTGGCAACAGATTTAGGATTTGCCAAACAGGGGCGCAATTGGGCAGAAACATTAAAAGTACCGCTAGCCTTTGTTGAAAAACGCCGTGTGGATAATAAAGAGAATCCTAAAGCACTGTCGATTATTGGCGATGTAGCCGATAAAAATGTTTTGCTAGTGGATGATGAGGTCAATACGGCTGGTAGCGTTGTCAGCGCCGTACAAGCTGTCCGTGATGTTGGAGCGCGTGATGTGTCGTTTGCCTTTAGCCATGCCTTCCTGACTGATATCGCCTTTGAGCGTTTGAAATCACTCAAGTTAAAAGAAATCATCTTCACCAACACCCTGCATGTCCCACAAGAGAAACGCCTATCGAATATGACAGTGCTTTCAGTTGCGCCCTTATTAGCAGAAGTCATTGTTCGCGCTCATGAAGGACGTAGCGTAGGCGAATTATTCGATGAGTGATACCTCAGCAGCAAAAAAATCAGAAAATGATCTTGGCGACCAAAAATCTCTTCATGCGATAGAGAAAAACCCCATCCGCGAAATTATTATCGCTGGCATGGGTTTCTTGCTATTTATGACTCTTCTCACAATCGGCATCAACGCAGTGGGGGTCGATAATTTGCAGCGATTCATTCAAGATGCGGGTCCTTTTGCGCCACTGCTATATATCAGTATCAAGGCGCTAACCTATGTCATTGCTCCACTCACAAGTGGTCCGATTCAAGTTGTTGCTGGCACATTATTCGACAGTGTTTGGCTAGGGGTATTGTACACGCTGATAGGTGAAGTTTTAGGGGGTAGTATCAATTTCTGGATTGCACGCCGCTTTGGTCGTCCGGTAGTGCTGCGTTTCGTCGGTCAAAATGGCATGAAACAGGTTGAAACATTTTATCAAGACCGTCTCGGTGGATGGGTTTCGCTGGCAGTGGCGCGGCTTATTCTCTTCTCTGTGTGGGATTTCTTGAGCTACGCGCTAGGTCTAGCAAAGCCTGTACGCTTTTCGACCTATATTCTGATTTCAATCATTTTTGGTTTCTTCCCGACATTGCTCTTTGTTTGGCTAGGAGACGTGGCAATACAAGATAGTCGTGCCATGTTTATGATTTATGGCTTTGTCGCTATTCTAATTTTGCTCCCTATGTTGGCACGTCGCCCCATGAGGCGCTTGTTAGCGTGGGCATCAGGGCGCAAGATAAAGCCATCAGCAGATTGAACCCTATTTACTTGTTTAACAAACTATCTCTGATAACCCTCTAACATCGGTCTCACTTTGCAATTTTGTGTAAGGCGCGGTGAAACCCCGAAAGGGGCTTTATGGCAAAATATCGAGTCCGAAGCTATCTTGCATAAAAATTTGCTGTGCGTTGATAGGTATTTCTCCATCTTGGGCATCAATTTTGTGATAAGTGCCATCTGGCAGCAATTCCCATGCGCCTTGATTATCCAGCAATTCCGTCGCAAGCGTTCGCATGACCCGTAACCGAGTTCGTGAATCTAATACCGGAAAGACCACTTCAACACGGTTATAGAGATTTCGACGCATCAAATCTGCACTTCCTAGAAGCAATTGCTTTTCGTCTGGTGCATTCTGGAAATAGTAAGCGCGGCTGTGTTCCAAATAGCGCCCAATAACACTTGTGACACGAATATTGTCACTGACACCCGCCACACCCGGACGCAAACAACAGAAGCCACGTACCATCAAATCAACTTTGACCCCTGCTTGTGAGGCTTCATACAATTTTTGGATGATTCTATCTTCTTCAAGCTGATTCATTTTGAAAATCAGGCGTGCATCTTTGCCTGCACGGGCAGCTTGAATTTCATTGTCGATGAGGCTATATATCTCATCAAACAGATAATCGGGAGCGACGAATAATTTCTCATACGATGTATTAGGGGCATAACCCGTTAAGCGATTGAACAAACGGCTGGCATCGTTGCACAATGTTTCATCACAGGTAAACAAGCCCAAATCTGTATAGAGACGGGCTGTCGATGAGTTGTAATTACCGGTACCGAGATGCAGATAGCGTCTTACACCATCTTCTTCACGGCGGACAACAAGTGCAACTTTCGCATGGGTTTTCACCGCGAGTTCTTCAACCCCATAAATCACATGCACTTCCTTTTCTTCCATAGCACGCGCCCATGTCAGATTATTCTCTTCGTCAAATCGGGCTTTCAATTCAACCAAGACCGTCACCTGCTTGTTATTATCACGGGCATCCATCAGAGCTTGAACAACCGGCGAGTTTTTACCGACTCGATACAATGTTGCCTTGATAGCCAGTACATTGGGGTCATTGGCTGCCGCACGGAAAAATTCTTCAACGGGAGCAAATGTTTCATATGGATGATGTATGATACGGTCTTGCTTACGAATAGCTGACCAAATATCTGCTTCAGATTGCAGAAAATTAGGTGTTTTGGGGACATAAGATGGGTATTTCAAATCCGGGCGGTCTATAGCTGTCAGTTCAAATAAATCCGCAGACCCTACAGTGCCATCAATTTGATAGACATAGGCTTGTTGATGCACCTCTAAACCATCACGCAAACGCTTTAGCATCCGGTCACTAATATTTTTCGGGACACTGACGCGCACGACAGAACCAAAGCGCCGCTCGCGCACCCCTTTTTCAATAAAGGACATGACATCCCGTAATTCTTCTTCTTGTTCATGTTCATAATCAATATCTGCATTTCGCAAGACACGGAACGGATAAGATTCAATGATTCTCATACCCGGAAATAATGAGTGGAGATTATTCTGAATGACATCTTCTATCCAAACATAGTGAATATTATCACTGTCTTGTACATCGTAATTTCGCATCAAATCATTCAAATTAACGAGACGCGGCAAGATATCCGGTGCAGGAACTTTAATACGCGCAAACTCAACAGCCCCACTATCTTCTCGCTCCAGAAAAACACCTAAATTGAGACTTAGATTCGATATAAATGGAAAAGGGCGAGCATGGTCAGCCGCGAGTGGGGTCAGAACAGGGAAAATAGTTTCCTTAAAATATGCTTGCACAACATTTTGCTCGGTTTTACTCAATTCTTGCACCGAAAGGATATAAACGCCTTCCGCTTCAAGCTGTTTGAATAATTCGCGTTTGGTGCGGCGATGGTCACGCAATAAGGAATCAACACCACTACGAATAGCTTGCAACAATTGTGCTGGCATATAACCATCTGGACGTGTGGTATTGATACCCAACCGTACTTTTTGGAGATAAGAAGCCACACGTACCATAAAAAATTCGTCAAGATTTGTACCCACAATCGCAATAAATTTCAGTCGCTCTAGTAGCGGGATATCAGGGTCTTTCGCTTGGGCAAGAACACGTCTCTGAAATTCTATCGTACTCAGTTCACGGTTAATATAAACTTCTGGTGTGAGTTCGGGTAGAGATTGCGTGGTCACTTGATTATGCTCTGCCATAAGGTCTTATCCAACGATGTGTTTTTTCAACTTGTCCCAAACTATAACACGAATAACATTAATAGCCGTTAAAGTGTTTTAGGGGCAACAGAAATTTATGCGGAGGTAGGATTCACCGAAGCTGCGTATAATATGCTAAAGGGCGAGATAGCACTCGCCCATTTTTGTGTTTTATAGAATTGAAGCGTAAACAGATATTCAGTAAATCAGCGATTCAAGTCTTGCTCTTATTTTTAGACCTCTGCCGCTTCTTCAATCTCTTCGGCTACTTCAACCTCTTCTACAATTTCATCTTGAATCTCATCTTGGATGTCGTCTTCTTCTAAGGCATCGGCAGCAGATTCCAAGAGATTTTCATTGCGTTGTTCGTCCCATTGTGCCTGTTCGCCTGCCGTCACTTCTTTCAGGCTCAAGCCCAAACGCTGTTTAGTCGCCTCAATGCTGATAATACGGGTCAAAATACGCTGACCTTCATACAACATCTGGCGTGGGTCGCTCACATTTTCATTGGCTAATTGGCTAACGTGCAGCAAAGCCTCAATACCCGGCTCCATGCTGATAAATGCACCAAACGGTTCAATCCGCGACACAGTACCTTCTACGAGTTGTCCGATATGATAGCGTTCTTCAATCATATCCCATGGATTCGTTTGTAGGCGCTTCAAGCTGAGACCAATACGCTTACCATTTTCATCCAGATGCAGCACATAGACTTCTACTTTTTCGCCCACTGTCACCACTTCTTGAGGATGGCTCACACGATGCCATGCCAATTCAGAAATGTGAATGAGACCATCAGCACCGCCAAGGTCAACAAATGCGCCAAAGTCACACAAACCGCTGACAACACCTGCGCGAACATTGCCTTCTTCTAGTTTCGATAACAATTCTTCTTTACGGGCTTGGCGATTTTCGCGTTCGGCAAGGCGTTGGCTAAAGACCAGCCGACGGCGTTTGCGATTCACCTCAATCACTTTAATAGAAATTTCTTCACCGACCAAATTTTCCAGATACTTCACTCGGTCATCTTCATTTAAGCCGCGTGGCAAATCTGCAACATGACTCGCTGGGATGAAGCCGCGCAGATTACCGTAAGGCATAATCAAGCCACCTTTGTTAGCAGCCGTGATTTCTCCCGTCCACACCTCATCAGCCTCTTGCAAGACTTCTGCGTGTTTCCAATCTTCATTTTGCTTCGCTTGTGATGCAGAAAGCACTAAATTGCCTTCATTATCATCAAGACGCACGACTGCCACATCAATTTTGCCATCCACTTCAAAATCGGTGACATCCATTCCCATGCGCTCTATATCGGTGTGCGAGACTAACCCATCGTGCTTCCAACTCACATCCACAATCAAACCATGATGATCCACGGCTAAGATTGTTCCGGTGACAATATCGCCACGCTCTAGTTGACTCGCAGCCAGCGACTCTTCGAGCATTGCAGCGAAATCCATCTCCTCAGTGATATTATCGAGCGAAATATCGGTAGACATTAGATAAAAACTCCCTGTACGTTCAGTGTGTGTTTTTAGGAGATGGCGTGCTAAAACATAACATATCCTGCTACCCTTGCGGATATGATTCGTCAATTAATCGTCTCATTTGGAAATGATACAACCATATTTATCCGGTGACACACAAATAGCCGGATAAGGGGGACACAATTCTCTCCCAAAAACGCTGAGATTATACTGAGGCACAAAGTTTTTGTCAACAACTTTCACACACTAAAAATCATTAATTGAGGGTGTAATTTGTCATATCTTGAGTCGGGGTTTATGTAGAGTCTGGAAAGGAATAAAAAATTGTGGGGCAAAGTCTGTAACCTTCTCGCAGAAATCAAGCCCAAAATTCAACCCTTAAGGCTATTTACCCTGTGTGGTCGTCTGTTCGGGAGCGCATATAGGCACTCCCTTACGATTTTAAGCACTTAAGACCGCTTACTTAAAAGATACGTTACAAAAAATTGCACTATTCATCCGATGCTTCGGCTGGTTCGCTGGATTCGGAAACAGCATTATCTGATGCTTCGACTGATTCATCTGATTCAGATACAGGCTCATCTGATGTTTCGACAGGTTCATCTGATTCAGATACAGCCTCGTCTGATGTTTCTTTTGCGGATGTATCACCATCTGCCGTAGATGAAATAACTAAATCCTCATCTTCTGTACCCCAACGTTGTGTAAAACCGACACGCCGTTTCTCTGGTTCTAGGTGGCTAATGCGGAGAGTGAGACGGTCATTCTTTTGCACATAAGAATACGGTTCTTTCAGCGAACCATCCCCCATTTCGCTAAGATGCAGCAAACCTTCTAAGCCATCATCCAAAGCAACAAACGCGCCAAAATCGACCACATTCGTCACCGTGCCTTCGGTCAATTGACCTTCATGATAGCGCAATTGGGCATCATCCCATGGGTCAGATAGTAGGCGCTTCAAACTTAAGGCGATGCGATTCGTATCGCGGTCAAGGTTGAGAATATAAACTTCTATTTTGTCACCAATCCCTAAAATATCACGCGGATGGTCTACCCGATGCCAAGCCAACTCGCTGACGTGAATCAAGCCATCAGCCCCGCCAATATTGACAAACGCCCCAAAATCACGCAATCCTGTCACTGTGCCGTTGACCACATCGCCTTCTTTTAGTTCTTCCAGCAAACGGGCTTTCTGGCGGATGCGCCATTCGCGTTGCGCTTCGCGTTCGCTAAAAATTAAACGGCGGCGGTCTTGGTCAACTTCAATGACTTTGACACCTAATTTCGTGTTCATCAATGCCGCCATCGCTTCACGCCGTTCGAGAGTTAAATCGGCAGATGTCAGATGCGAACTAGGGATAAACCCTTCTAAGCGTCGCCAGCGCACTAGCAAACCGCCCTTGTTATACCCCGTCACCGTGACATCGACAGCCTCTTCTCCATTGAGCAGTCCGCGTGCTTTTTCCCAATCATAGCGTTGCAAGCCCATATTAATCGACACAATCAAGTTATTGTTCGAATCACTAGGGTTAAGCACATAAACAGGGACTTCTTCGCCGACAGTAAGAGTCTCTTTGAATTCATCATCCATGCGCTCAATATCTGTATAGGGTACAATGCCATCTTGCTTTGCCCCTAAGTCAACGATGATTTCGCGCTCTTCAATTTGTAAAATTATAGCCGTCCGAATTTCACCACGACGGGGCAAATTATAATCCCGAAATGAAGCCTCAAGCATTGACTCAAAGTCTTCATCGTTGGGTGGAAGTTGTTCGTATTCGCTCATTATGATGACAGTGGTTCGCGCAGAAAACACGCAAACGCCTGACTCCTTTCGTCACAGTGCATGTGGGTTGCCATAACCCAATAATATATAAGAAAGAACGTAACTGCTCAGGTAGGTATAAAGGGTCGTCCAAGCAGAGCCTCATAAATAACTTGGATGACATTTTGCCCCTGTTTACGGGCAGTTGAGATATAACTGCGAATATCACAGAAAGTTTCAGCACCGAGACGAGTACGA
>JAUZRW010000093.1 GCA_030950085.1 Anaerolineae bacterium | reverse complement strand
CAAGCGGCATGGTTGGTGATTCTCGGTGTTGTTCTTACGCTGATTTTCGGCGGGGCATATCTCACACAAATTGCTAACTTTGCTACGGTGAATCGTGAAATCGAAGGGTTGATTGGGCAACGTGACCGTCTTGAACGCGAGAATGAGGCTTATCGCGCTCAGATTGCAGAATTTCAGACAGTGCCACGTTTGCTGCAACAGGCAGAGGTCTTGGGTTTTCGTCCAGCAACATCGGCTGATATTGAGTACCTCGTGGTGCATGGCTACAACCCTAATCGGTCAGAAACAGTCGTCTCACTTGTGATAGAAGATGACTTAGACGAGACCCCACAATATGATGCCACATTCCGAGGATGGCTATCGCAACAGTGGGATATCTTGCGTGAGCAATTTGCGAGTTTTGGAAGGTAATTAGGCTATGCAGTCAGTCAATCCACAACAAGAAATTATCAACAGTCGTTTACCAATTGTCACGATTGGATTGGTGGTTATTAGTATTGCTTTGTTATTTTCTCTGGCACGCTTCCAACAATACCCAGCATCGATTCAGCGTGAATTTGAAATCCGTGAACAATCTAATATAAGTTCTGTACGCCGCTTGCCCGCAGTGCGCGGTGTGATTTATGACCGTGATGGTGTTCCTCTCGCTTTCAATGTGCTGCAATATGAAGTGGGTGTGAGTCCCAACCTCATCGCAGGGTCGGAAACAGCACGACGGATTGCACAAGAATTAGGTGTCACACTGGGTTTGGATGAATTCGAGATTTTGCAGTCGATTAGTGACCCAACGCAGTCGTGGCAGCAAATTGCCCGTCCGGTTTCTGCGGAAGTTGGTCAAGAGATTGCAGATATGGATTTTCTGCCGATTGTCATCAACCCACTGTCGCGGCGTTCTTACCCACAAGGGACATTAGCCGCACCCCTTATTGGCTTTGTCATTGATGATAATGCACGCGGCGCGATGGGTGTCGAAGCCAGTTATAATGACCAGCTTGCTGGACAACCCATTGACCAAACTGTGAGCAATATTCCGTTCAATACACCAACAGATTTCGATAGTGCGAGTCAGCGCGGTATGGATATTGTGCTAACGATTGACCGTGATATTCAATATTGGGTCGAACTGGAATTACAGCGTGCGGTTGAAGAGCAGGGAGCAACCGGTGGCTCAATCATTGTGATGGATCCACGCAATGGCGAGATTTTGGCGCTGGCGAATTATCCGACATTTGACCCCAATCATTTTGAGGATGTCGAAAATCCTGATATTCTTCGTAATGCTGCTATTGATAGTGTCTATGAACCCGGCTCAATTATGAAGGTATTGACGATTGCAGGGGCGATTGATTTAGGCGTGATTACCCCACAATGGACATATAACGATACGGGGCGTTTAGAAGTCGGAGGCGTTGTCACGCAGAACTGGGATAGAAATGCTTATGGTTTAGTGGATACAACACAATTGCTGATTAACTCGCTCAATGTGGGTGCGGCAACAGTCTCCTTGCAGATGGGACCTGAATTATTCTATACCAGTTTGGATCGCTTCGGTTTTGGACAACCCACCCGAATAGACTTGAGGGGCGAAGAAGGTGGCATTATGCGTATCCCTGGCGAAGAGGGTTGGAGCGAAAGTGACCTCGCCGCCAATGCCTATGGTCAGGCGATTAGTGTAACTCCATTGCAAATGATTACAGCCGTGAGCGCAATTGCCAATGATGGCTTAATTTATCAACCGCGTGTCGTGCGCCAGATAATCAATGGCGATGAAATTCGCAACCCACAACCGACAGTTTCTCGTGCTATTTCGGCAGATACAGCACACATATTAACGAATATGATGGTGCGTATTGTTGAAGAAAATCCGATATATGTGGAAAATGCACGATTAGAGGGCTACAGTATTGCAGGTAAAACTGGAACGGCACAGATTGCGTCACCATTAGGGTATGAGACGTGTGCAACCTGTGTGATTGCATCTTTCATCGGCTTCTTTCCGGCAGATGACCCACAGGTACTTATTCTAGTCAAACTAGATAGACCCCGTGATTATTGGGGCAGTGTCGCTGCTGCACCTGTTTTCCGTAATGTGGCGCAGCGTTTAGCATTATTGCTGGGTATCCCTACTGACGATGTGCGACTTGGACTTGTCAATGCGGGTGGTGTTATCAATGATGATGGTCGATAATTTTTTTTGCCTTGATGACTTGTGCCTACTAAGCCCCTTTCGGGGTTTCACCACGCCTCACACAAAATTGCAATGTGAGCGAGTGTTTACAGGTTCAATATAGTAACTTTGTTAAACAAGAAACAGATAGGTTTTTGAATGGATATACAATTACCGCTTGCCCTCACTGTCGGTGGTGTGACATTTTTACTGGGTGTTATCTGGGGTGGTCCCTTTGTCGAGGTTTTGCGACGACTAGGAATTGGCAAGCAGATTCGGGAAGAGATTCGGGATGTGCATCAGCATAAAGTGGGTACGCCTACTATGGGTGGCATCATGATTATTGTCCCGACGGTATTGATTACGCTGGCACTGAACGTCGCTAATATTGTGCAAACAGGGCAAGGGGCGAGCGTTCTCCTACCTATTGGGGTGTTGGTCAGTTTTGCCTTTCTCGGTTTTATTGATGATTGGGAAGGTATTCAAATGTCACGCGGTATTGTCGGTGAAGGCATTTCTTCACGGACTAAATTAATCGGGCAGTTAGTCCTTGCTGGATTGGCCGCTTTTATACTGTCACAATATGGAGAAGATGGTTTTTCATTTGCGAACTCGCTACAATTACCACTATTATCGGGAAAACTAAGTTTGCCGGCTATCATTTTTATACCCGTAACCATGTTTATCATTGTCGGAATGTCGAACGCCTTTAACCTAACCGACGGCATGGATAGTCTAGCAGGGCTGATTACGAGCAGTGCCTTTGCTGCCTATGGTGTCATCGCCTTCATCCAAGGACAGGTTTTCATTGTGCAATTGTGCTTTACGATTGTAGGCGCTTGTTTCGCTTTCCTTTGGTTCAATGCGCCCCCAGCCGATTTGTTCATGGGAGATACAGGTTCGCTGGCATTAGGCGCAACATTGGGCGTTGTGGCTGTGATGACAGGCGAGTGGTTGCTATTGCCGATTATTGCGATTGTGCCAGTTGTCGAGACCTTGAGTGTCATCTTGCAGGTGGCTTCGGCAAAATTGAGCCGTCGTTATTTGGGAGAAGATATTCGCCCATTTCGACGAACGCCCTTGCATCATCATTTTGAACTCAGTGGTTGGAAAGAGACACAAGTTGTCCATCGCTTCTGGTTAGTGGGTTTATTGAGCGCCATGATTGGCGTTGCCTTGGCATTGTTGTAGGATTCTATCTTGTTTAACAAGCTATCTCAGGTAAACCTATAGCCTCTATCTCACTGTATGAGTTTGTGTCAATCGGAATGAAACCCCGACAGGGGCTTGATGACCACAAGTTAGAAACTAGACATTATCTTATGAAACAACAAGACCCTTTACACGGAAAACGAATTCTCATCATTGGCTTTGGGCGGCAAGGCAAGGCATTAGCGCGTTGGTTGCCAAAAGTTGGGGCGCGAGTCGTCGTTAATGATAAGCGCACAGCCGAAGAACTCAAACTTAATCGTAGCGATTATCCCGATGTGCAATTTGTCCTAGGACGACATCCATCTTCTGTATTGCGTGGTACAGATTTGATTTGTATTTCTGGAGGTGTTTCCCTACAACTCCCCTTATTACGAGCGGCAAAAAAGCGCAAAATCCCCATCACGAATGATGCCCAACTTTTTCTGGAACGTTGTCCTGCGCCTGTCATTGGTATTACGGGCAGTGCCGGAAAGACCACTACAACGATGCTTGTCGGCGAAATTATTCAGTGTGCAGGATATAAAACATGGGTTGGGGGCAATGTCGGCGATGTGCTGTTAGATGTGCTGGATGATATTGTGCCGGATGATGTCGTCGTGATGGAGTTATCCAGTTTTCAGCTAGAACTGATGACGTGCAGCCCACAGGTGGCGGCAGTTCTCAATATCACACCGAATCACCTAGACCGTCACAAAACGATGGAGGCTTATGCTGCTGCTAAAGCAAACATTTTGCGCTATCAAACAGAGAATAATATTGCTGTGCTTAGTGTCGATGATTTGATAGCAAATGCGCTAGAAGTTATGGTACAAGGTGAATTGGTGACATTCAGTGCGCGAACGATGGTCGCAAACGGGGCGTTTTGTGTGGGGAATCGTGTGGTGTTAGCCGGGGCAGCAAGTTTCGACTATGTACCGCATATTTTACTGCAAAAAGATGACATCCCGCTACGAGGCGACCACAATGTTCTCAATGTGTTGGCTGCCTGTGCCATAGCAGGGTCACTCGGTTTAGCAGCAGACCGCCCCGGTATAGACCCCGATACCATGCGCGAGGCTATTCTCAATTTTCGCCCTGTTCCCCATCGCTTGGAAGTCGTGCGCGAAGTAGAGGGTGTGGTTTATATCAATGATAGTATCGCTACTGCACCGGAGCGTTTGGTAGCTGCTTTACGGAGTTTCAGTGAGCCTCTTGTTTTATTGCTCGGCGGAGCAGATAAAGATTTGCCATGGGATGAGGCGGTGCATCTCGCTTTGCAGAAATCCAAGCATATTATTTTATTTGGCGAAGAAGGCGAAAAACAGGTTCGGGATAAGGCAATGCGCCTCCTTCGTTTACTAGGTGCATCCGACAAGATTATGACCCTTGTTGGAACACTCGATGATGCTGTTGCGACGGCAGCCGAAATTGCCACAGCAGGCGATATTGTCTTGTTATCACCCGGCGGTACAAGTTATGATGCCTATCACGATTTTGCTGAACGGGGTGAACATTTTCGTAAATTAGTCGATGCCTTGTAGAATAAATGTGCGGATGGCTATCATGATTCATCATTTTCGCTATAATGAAAACACTAGACTTCAACATTTGTATTTTAACGCCGGATAGCCTGTACACAGGATTCTGATTGATGACTGACCATTCTATTACACCGGATTCAACGCGCAGAGGACGACGCAGCGAACCGCGTTTTATTGATGAGGCACCCGAGGCTAGTCGTGCTAACAATGATGTGAAAGTTAGTTATTGGACAGCGCTTGACAAGCCCATGATACTCATCACCGCTTTGTTGCTGACGATAGGCGCTGGCATGGTTTTTAGTACCACATTCAACTGGAGTCTGGAAGTTTTGGGTAGCAGTACCGCTATTTTTTTGCAACGCCATATGCGAAATGTCGTTTTAGCACTCGCCGCGTCTACAATTTTTGCTGTCATTGATTACCGCTTTTGGCGACGTTTTGCTCCTCTGATATTGTTGATGACATTTGGTGCTTTGGTTGCTGTAAATATTTTTGGTGATGATACATTTGGTGCGCGGCGTGCGTTGGTGAGTGGCTCGCTACAACCGGGAGAATTAGCAGAATTTGCTGTTGTGCTATATATGGCAGCATGGCTCAGTGCGAAACGGACAAAGGTTGATAGTTTCATTTTTGGATTTCTGCCATTCTTGATACTCATTGTGCTAATCATTGTCCCCATTATTGCACAACCGGATATTAGCACCGTTGTTATTATCCTCCTCACTGCTGGAGCGATGTATTTTCTCGCCGGAGCGCGAATCTGGCATTTGCTACTCATTGGTGGACTAGGGGCATCACTAGGTTTAGCTGTCGTCACAACCCAACCCTATGCCCAAACTCGTATTGATTCGTATCTTGCATCGTTATCTGACCCTACCGAAGCGAATTACCATACTCAACAGGTGATTACCGCCTTTGTGACAGGGGGTTGGGTTGGTAAAGGTTTGGGACAAAGTACACAAAAATTCAGTGCTTTGCCTGCCCCACATACAGATAGTATTTTCGCTGTGATTGGTGAGGAATTGGGAGTAGTGGGTGCAGCTTTTGTCGTTCTACTATATATTATCTTTGTTATACGCGGATTCCAAATTGCGCGACGGGCTGTTGACACTTTCGGCTCATTACTCGCACTCGGTCTAACATTATTGGTTGCCATACAAGCCCTCTTGAATATCGCAGTGATGGCGGCGGTGATTCCATCTACTGGGCTACCATTGCCGTTTATTAGCTATGGTGGCTCGGCATTAGTGGTGGCAATGATTGGTGTCGGCTTGATGTTGAGTGTCAGCCGTGTTGCCACAATTCGTTCTCAGACATCTAATCGGAGGCAAGATGGCGCGACTTATGATAGGGGCTGGGGGAACCGGCGGTCACGTTTATCCCGCACTAGCCGTCGCAGAAGTTCTTCGCAAGTCCGCAAACTATAAACATCATCTTGTTTTTGTGGGGACTCGTGGTGGTGGCGGTATCGAACGTCCACTTGTCACAGGCGCAAATCTGGATTTTGATGCGTATCACGAAGTTTTTGCGGGTCCTATTGTGGGTGTTAACCCCTTCCAACTGATGTCGAGTCTCGTCAAAATGGGCTTAGGGTGCTTGCAATCGTTTAGCTTACTGTTGCGCGAGCGCCCACAAGCGATATTATTGACGGGAGGTTGGGCGAATGTGCCTCTCGCTCTTGCAGCATGGATACGGCGTATACCGATGCTGGTTTATTTGCCCGATATTGAACCGGGACGCACGATTCAATTATTAAGCAAACTCAATGCGAAAATTGCAATCACTGTGCCGGAATCATCAGAATATTTCCGTGATGGGCAATCTGTTGTCACAGGCTATCCATTGCGTTCGGAAGTCACAAGTGCCAATCGTTTGGCAGCTAAACAGCAGTTTAACCTTGACCCTCATCGAAAAACGATACTTGTCACAGGTGGGAGTCGCGGCGCACGGACGATTAACATCGCTATTGAAAATAATTTAGCGGCGTTGCTTGAATTGCCTGTGCAGGTCATTCATGTAACGGGAAAGTTGGATTGGGAACGGTCTCAGGCACAAGTACAAAATGCAGCTTATGATACAACGCATTATCATCCTTTTCCGTATTTAGAGAGTGCTGAGATGGGTCTTGCTTTTGCCGCAGCCGATATTATTGTTGGGCGTTCTGGTGCGAGTTCAATTGGTGAATTCCCATATTTTGGTGCCGCGTCGATTTTAGTCCCTTATCCCTATGCGTGGCGTTACCAGAAAATCAATGCGGATTGGCTCGTGACACATGGGGTAGGGATTCGCATCAATAATGAGGATATGGCAAGTGATTTGTTACCAACATTGGCACAACTCATCACAGACACAGTACAATTAGAACAGATGCAAGATTGTGCTAAGGCATTGTTCAAAGGCAATGGCGCAGATAACTTGGCACAAGAATTATTGTTATTGGCAGGAGCAGACAGCAATGGTTGAATTATCAGTTCTGGTATATTTATTAGCAGGGTTTTTCGCCTATGTCGGTTATTTACGGGGTTGGACGAAAGAACTGATTGCTTTATCGGGCGTGATATTGAGCCTCTTTGCGCTGTTTGAATTTGATAATCTAATCCGTGTCACGTTGTTTGGTGAACTGCCACCGGCACAAGTTTTTTATGTGCAAACGACAATTTTCATTGTGATTGTTTTTTTCGCCTATCAAACCCGTGCGCTTAATGAACGGGCAGGTCGTCGTGGTGAGAATCGTGAAGAAGCGCAATCACGGGTTTTGGGTGCGATTGTTGGCGCTACAAATGGCTATCTCATTGGTGGCACAATCTGGTATTTCATGGATATCAGTAATTATCCACTCGCGCCACAGGTTATTGCGCCGCGTGCTGGTTTTTCGAGCGCATCCATGATTGATAATTTGCCATTATATATGCTGACAAGCGGTGGCGAAGGCACACTCTTATCGCTTTTAGTCGTGGTCTTATTTGTTATTGTACTGGTACTCATCTAAAATATAGCATTTTCCGGAGATACACCGTGATTCAACTCTCGACATTAATGTGGTGGATGGCTATCTTCTTCGGCATTATTGGTTTTTTACGCGGCTGGAAGAAAGAAATTATTGCATCAGCCGGTATTGTGCTGATGGTCTTTGCTGAGTTTCAGTTTGATAGTTTGATGCGTGGCACGTTGTTCCTTGCCTTACCCCCCGGACAAATATTTTTTATCCAAAGCCTATTTTTGTTTGGGGTTGTGTTTCTTGTTTATCAAGCACGAGATATTGGCGGCGCACATATTCGCAAAGAAAATGATTGGCAAGCGGGTCTGCTAGGCTCTTTGATGGGTGCATTCAATGGTTATCTGATAGGGGGGGCGCTCTGGTACTTTCTTGATATTAACGAATACCCGTGGGAAAATTTCTTTATTGCTCCCACAATCAATAGCCCTGCCGCACAGTCTATTAATTTGATGCCGATGGTACTTTTTGGCGGTGGCTCAGGGGATGTACTGGCGCTCGGTGTCTTGGTTTTGCTATTCTTCGCGCTGGTTGTTGCTTAGAACCCTCCGTGCCATAGAACCGCAAAGGTGCAAAAAACGCAAAGAAACCTATTCAAAATAATGCTCTGCGTCTCTGTGTCTCTGCGTTACGCTTTTTATAAAAATATACTGAAGGTTACTTGGTGAAACAAGCGATTCAACTCATTCCCGGGCAGCATGTGCATTTCATCGGTATTGGTGGTTCAGGGCTATCGCCTATAGCGCGAGTATTGCTATTACAGGGCTATCATATTTCGGGTAGTGACTTACGCAGTAATGCTGAATCGGATGCGCTCAAACGCGATGGTGCAACAATCTATACGGGACACGATGCGGCTTATGTGAATGGCGCGGAGTGTATTATTGCAACATCAGCTGTTGCGGATGACCATATCGAAATTTTATCCGCACAAGCACAAGGTATCCCTGTTTATCGGCGTTTCGATATTATGAGTGCTATTATGGAGGGCTATACTGGAATTGCGATTGCAGGAACACATGGTAAAACGACAACGACTTCAATGACGGTTCACCTGTTGACAGAATCTGCCCAAGACCCGACGTATATTGTGGGTGGTGTGATGGCGAATACAGGCAAAAACGCAGATGTCGGCGATGGACGTACCTTCATTATTGAAGCGGATGAATATGGCAATATGTTTCATGGTTTGCGCCCTGAAATTGAAGTAATTACGAGTATTGAGTTTGACCATCCTGATTTTTTCAAAAAACCTCATGATTTACTTGAATCGTTCCGACACTTTGTAGGCTTATTACCAGATGAGGGTTTTCTCATTGTGTGCGCCGATGACCCCACAGCACAAATATTTGCACGCAATCGACAAGTTGTGAATTTGCCAACAGCGACCTATGGCATTGATAATTCAGCGACATGGCAAGCGACAAATATCCGCTATCAAGGTAGCAAAATAAAATATGATGTCTTGTATAAAGGGGCATCACAAGGAACAGTGACGTTGCAAGTTGTGGGCAAACACAATATCCTCAATTCATTAGCGGCACTGATAGTCGCACATCATGAAGGAGTCAGTTTTAGAGATGCCGCCCAAGCATTATCGACATTTCGCGGAACAAGTCGGCGTTTTGATATCCGCGAAGATGTGGATGGTATTGTCGTGATTGATGACTATGCTCATCATCCAACAGCGATTCGTACCACTATTGACGCAGCTAGAAAACGCTATCCCGAACGCGAATTATGGGTTATTTGGCAACCTCATACGTACAGTCGGACACAACAATTATGGGATGATTATCTACGCGCATTTGGGGATGCCCATCATGTGATTGTAACCGATATTTATGCTGCTCGTGAAATTCATAATCCTGATATCCGCGCTGAAAATTTTATTGGTGAACTTGACCATCACAGTAAGCTCCATGCCCCGTCATTCTCAAATGCCGTGGATATACTCATTGAAGAGGTTCATGCGCCGGCTGTGGTTTTGATACTGAGTGCCGGAGATGCACCACAAATAGGCATCGACTATCTCAGGCAGTTAAAGGTCAAGCAATCATGACGCGCTTGTCATCGCTGCGAGGCACCGATTTACAGCGTGATGTGCCTCTTGCCAAATACACGGCAGCCCGTTTAGGTGGACAATCTGATTGGCTCTATATTGCCAAAGAATCGACAGAACGTTTGGTTGAAGTTGTTCAAGCGGCATGGGACGATAATATCCCTGTACGAATACTAGGCGGCGGCGCAAATGTACTGGTGTCTGATGCCGGTTTTCGAGGACTGATTATTATCAATCGTGTCAGTGATATACAGTTTGGTAACTGGCACGATGGGCGTAATGTGTCGGCAACAGGCGGCACAGGTTTATTACGCCTAGCACGCGAATGTGCTGTGCGCGGCATTGCCGGTATGGAATGGGCTGTTGGCGTTCCCGGAACGGTAGGCGGCGCGGTGGTCAATAATGCAGGGGCGCATAGTGGCACAATGGCAGATAGTGTTGCCGATGTTGTTGTGCTAGAATATGGCAAAGGTGCCCAACTGTATACAAATGCTGATTTGCGATATGATTATCGCCATAGTATCCTTAAATCACGTTCAGACAAGCGTTTTATTGTATTACTTGCGACATTCATTCTGCCAACCGATGACTCGCAAACGATTAAGCAAAAAATGGATAAATACAATGCTTATCGTAAATGCAGCCAACCGTCGGGGGCATCGTTAGGGAGCATCTTCAAAAACCCGTCGGGCGATTTTGCTGGACGGTTGATAGAAATAGCAGGACTTAAGGCGTATCGAATTGGCGGTGTTGAAGTATCGCAAAAACACGCCAATTTCTTCGTCAATACAGGCGAATCGACTGCCAACGATTATTATGCCTTGATTCGACACGTTCAGAAAACCGTGTTACAAAAGCAAGGTATTGAGCTAGAATTAGAAATTGAGTTGCTTGGAGATTTTTGATGAAATCGTTGCAAAAGAACACTTTTACTTTTCTTATCGCGCTGG
>JAUZRW010000092.1 GCA_030950085.1 Anaerolineae bacterium | reverse complement strand
CTCGGATTGGGGCGCTGAACTTTACGCCAACCTCATCTCCATCCTTGAAACGGCTCGCCGTCAGGGGCAGTCTATCTTTGAAACACTCAAGATGATTTTTGCACCACAGCCTGATTTCTCATGGATAGCTGAATAGATACTAAACGATATTCGCGTTAGTTACAAAATCACTTTTGGGATAGTCGGCGCGTTAGTAAAGAGAATGATACAGGGGAAGAAGATGCTAAATATAGAGCCAAAAGGTAAAAGATTCGGACCCTATGAGGTATTACACCTGATGGGTACGAGTGGGCAAAGTGCTGTTTTTGCGGCAAAGCATGA
The DNA here is from genome assembly GCA_030950085.1 of Anaerolineae bacterium. Taxonomy (GTDB): domain Bacteria; phylum Chloroflexota; class Anaerolineae; order Aggregatilineales; family Phototrophicaceae; genus JAUZRW01. Next base: position 18,174 of record JAUZRW010000092.1, on the reverse strand, counting down.
AACGACACAGCACAAAGTCGTTTTGCGTGTGATGACAATGGCAGTCACAAATTTGGACGCTGCGATTGTGGAATGTACACAGGTACTTGAAGAAATCTCGAATATTGATGCGCCGAATATTGTCAAAATCGAAGATTATGGTATCCACAACGCGCTGATTTATATTGTCATGACGATTATGGAGGGCGGGTCGCTTTCTGACCGCATGAAGAGCCGTATGGAATCTGCGCTGGGTGATGATGCACAACTGCCCTCAGCAGGCGAAGTATTGCAAATGCTCGAACGTGTTGCTATCGCTTTAGATGATATCCATGAGCGCGATATGGTACATGGGCAAATTGGACCCGGTAGCATTATGTTTGATAAAAAAGGAACAGCCTTTGTGTCTGATATTGGTCTGACACGTTTGATGAAAATTATTTTTAGACTAGAAGCCACAAATTCTTTTAATATGAATCCCTATAGTGCGCCAGAATTATGGAATGGTGAGCGTCCTAGCCCTGCGACTGACCAATACGCTCTCGCCTGTGTCATATATGAACTCTTGACAGGTAAACCGCCATTTAACAACACCTCTATTTATCATTTAATGCAAGCCCATATGGATGATGTTGCCGCCCCACCGCATTATATCCGGCCAGATTTGCCGAGTGAGTTGGCGCTAGTTTTCTGGCAAGCTCTCGCCAAGCCTGTTGATAGACGTTTTCCTTCCGTACTGGCTTTTCATAAAGGATTGCAAGATGCCTTAGGTGATAAATTAGGCGAGGAAACGGACTTTTTCACCTTTGCATTACTATAAATAACGCTGAGAGATAGTTCGTTAAACAAGGATTTTGGCGCACTCAAATCGTTTTGGGTTACGCTATATTACAAACAATATAAAAAACGTGCAAAAAATTTCGTATTTTGGTATGGGGAGTGCTATAGTGAGTTGAAATCAGTATGTCAGCATAAAGAATTTGGCATATTGAATCCGCTGAAGAGGGATATTTTACACATGATGCAATTGAAATGGCTCACTTACGATGAGAAGGTCATGCACTGGTCAATTGAAGGCGATTGGACAGCGAGTGATTACAATCAAACCTTCAAGAATTGGAAAAACTTCGCCACCAATAAACCCTACACGGTTGATTTAATCATGGATATGCGCCATGCTGGACGGATGCCTTCTAATATGACTTCGCTTGCTTGGCAGTCGGTTCTCAATCGTCCACAGAATCTAGGTGTGACGCTGATTGTGACGAAGAGCAAATTGCTTCGCACAGTGTATAAGAGCATGACTCAGATTTATGGTGGACATGATTCGGTGATTATTTTCTCTGCTGATTGGGACGGCGCATTGGAAATTCTTGAAGCTGCCCAAAGTAGCCGTGCCAAAGCCCCCTAATGCTACTGTCGCCCTTGTTGTTGCTCATCTTCTTCTTGATACGATAATAAATCATCCAGTGACATCTTTGGCAAACGACTCTCTGCCATCACTGCGCGGAGTTCAGTATTAATTTCACCGTCTTCGCCAATATGACGACGAATAGCGGAGTTGGTCGCTTCGGAAAATTCAAACTGATGGTCAGCAAGAATCACACCATCGGCACTCACACGCATTCCCCATTGTCCATCCAAATTATGGCTATCGTGGATAGGAAGCCGCGCTGCTGGCATGATAAAGTTCCGTCCGCGCTCTAATTTGTGATTATCTTCATGAACAAAGACGACCTTGCCAGTCGAATCGATAACTTCAAATTTGATACGTCCATTCGCCTTACTCGGCAACCGAAGTTGCACAAAGGGCTGCACATAATCAATATCATCGGGTAATGTCCAAGTGCGAAAAACAGTCGGTTCACCATTATCATTAATTGCCATCATACCAATATCAACTGCCAGAACTTGCACCGAATCTGGGTTGAGTCCGGCACGTTGCACAGCCTCTAGTGCATGGCGATAAACAGGTTCAGATTGTGCTTGTCGTGTCTGTTGCGATTCGTAAACATCATCATACTCATCACTGCCATAATTATAGTCCCCACTGTAATCACTACGGTAGTCAGAGCCTGAGCTAAGTTGATTATTATCAAACTGGCGGACTAAGAAAAGCAAGCCGAGCAGAATCAGTACAACGAGCGCACTACTTTCGAGCAGTGCCACACCTGCTAACATCAGCAAGATAAACGCGAGTAGAATGGTATTGCGATTATTGCGAAAATTCATGATAAACCCCTATCTTAGCGACGGGTTCTTCGCCGACTACGGGTAATTGTCCCTGTATTTTGTGACGATGATTGCTTATTCGGTGCTGGCGCAGATGACTGCTTTTGCTGCTTAGGCGCTTGACCTTCCAACAAATCTTGCAAGCGCGGCGGAATTTCTTGCTGCACCTCATCAATAATATCAAAGTTGCTGTGACTATATTCATCATTGGGGCTAAATTCAACTTCTCCGGCAAGGCGGCGTTGGCGCTCTGTCATAGAAGGTGCTAACATGAAGTTATGCAATCCGACCAGATTGCCATCCAAATAGACGCGCAAATCCCAATCTCCAGCTCCGGTAATATCCCGATTGCCAGCAAGTGGCAGATGATGGTCGGTCATGATGTTCATCTCGCCCTCGCGCAAAAAGACCTTCATCTCATGCACGAATTGTTCATCACCATATTGGTTATAGATTTCAAAGCGCACGACAGCGTTGCGCTCCGCTTCCATCGGGTCTACATGCAGTGTAACAAAGGGACGTGCGCCATCATCATCTTTTGAAATACTACGAGTACGGCGCATTGCCATCCCTTCATGGCTGCTCTGGATAGCAATCAGTCCCACATCTAACATGATTAAGGAATCATTGGCAAAGCCCCCATGTGACCGAGCGCGTTCGAGTGCTTCTTTAGCTTGTGGGCTGACTCGTTGGCGTATCGGCGCACGCCGCAGGGCATCTATCAGGGTTTCACGTTCGCGCCCTAGTTCCACCACAGAAGCGACGGCGGCTAACGCGAAAATAGATAAGAGAATGAGTTGCATAATAATTGGTGCAGCCAAGACCTGACCGGCAGCTAACATACCGAGCGCGGTCATGATTGCCATGAAAGCGAGCCATACTGTGTTACGTCGTCTTAAGCGAATCATATCGTACCTGCGCTTGTTGCCTTTATATATAGTATACGCCTGAATAGTCTCAGACGCTATAGAATCTCAGTTTAGTTGTCTTATCGTTTTAGAAGTTACGCACTTGCGTACAAAAATTGTAGGGGCGTACCCGCGTGTGCGCCCGAAAATAACGGTCAACTGCGTAAGTCCTACGTTTATTATACGGATATTTGACATCCAAGTTGTATCTTCCTATCGTATCATGAAAATCTTAGCACAATATTGATATTTTCTTTCAATTTGATAAGAATCTAATATCAGTGCTGGCAAGCAAGGCGTTAGTGGCATAAGGGTTACTTTGACCGTTATTTTTCTGGAATCCCCTCTATCCATTATCATCATCTTCAAAAGATTCTGATGGGAGCGACCCCGACCCCGGTACTTCTTGTTCTAGCAAGCGCGTGATTTGCTCGGTATGGTCAATATCATGATGCACGACTTGAATCACCGCATCGGTCATTGAAAAATCGCTACGTTCTGGATGAACCCCTGTGCGCTCCCATTGCACATCACTGAGAGACTTAAAAAATTCTCTGGTGTGCTTGCGCGATAAACGATATTCATCATAGGCATAAGCTAAGTCTTCTTCGGCATAATTTTTCTCAATAACCATTGCCTCGTGGTCATAAGCTGGTAAGTCCGGATTGTCATTATCGAGCATCATTTGGGCGCGATTACGGAAAATGGCATCAAAGTCACGCAGATGACACAGAATTTCGAGAATTGTCCACCCTTCGGGACCGTCGCGTAAGGTCTCTGCTTGTTCTTGAGTTGTATTTCTGAGGATATTGCCGAGTGTTTCTGCGGTTGTGACCATCGCATGAATATGCCGTTTACGAATGTCGCTCCAATTTGCCATCTTGCTTGTCCTTATCTATCGAAATGATTCAATTGTGCTAATCATAACCCGAAATTTCTTGCCGACAAGCGTTTTGGACGATTTTCATTTTAGCACTGACAGCCGCTTATCGCCCTGCTACAATGCCGCCTTATGGAAAAATCGCGCTGGCAAAAATCAATGTGGCTCAATTGGATTAAAAAATATCATCTGGCGCTGCTTATCACGCTAGCGATTGTCGTGCGTTTGCTGATTCTCTTTGCTGGGTCGGGTATCTTCTTTTTCGAGCAAACAGGACAGATTCATGGCTCAACTGCCTATGATGAATATGCCCAGAATCTCATCCATACAGGAGTCTACGGGCGTGAGGCAGGAATTGCCGATTCTAATATTCCGCCGCTCTATAGTTTTGTGCTGGCAAGCGTTTATGCTGTATTCGGGCGCGGTGGATTGCAAGTTGGCTTGCTGCATATTGCGCTGGATGCCGTGACGATTGCGCTCGTTTATGCGATTGTGCGACGCTTGTTCGTGCGACATGGGGTCTGGATAGCAGCATTGACAGCCTTATTCTATGCCTTCTATCCGTATCTGATTTTTCAAAATCTATCATTGAATGACACAGCCTTATTTATGATGCTGATGTACACCTTCATTTTGCTGATGATTGTGCTACGTGAGCGCGAATCGCTTGATAGACGCACCGTCCTGATAGCGATTTTAGCAGGATTAATCTTGGGCATCACAACGCTGACTCGCGCCTTGTTGCCTTTATTTGCGCTATTGACTGCTATCTGGTTTTTATTTCGCCTCTCGCTGAAAGAAACTTTCTTGCGCTTACTCCCTGTGGCGCTTGTGAGTGTTAGTGTTCTCATCCCGTGGATGATTCGCAGCTATCGTATTTATGACTCGTTTGTCGCGGTTGCCCTCAATACAGGCGATAATCTCTATCAGGGCGCAAATGAAATGACTGTCCCCTTATTCCGTGCTGGCTATGATGTACAGTGGTCACAACCACCCCCCGAACGTGACCCCGATAACTGGTTTCGGAATAATCAAATGCTGCTCGATGCGGGCATGGAGTATCTTCGTACTTATCCCGAACGGATTCCTGAATTGCTATGGGTGAAATTTTGGGTCTACTGGAGTGTCGATATCACCCCACGCAATAATCCACTGGCAGGGCAGTCACTGGTCTTAGATGAGTCTCGCAATTTGCTGGTACTGAATGATTCGGATTCTGAATTACAAGATATTGATACGATTGCGACTTATTCCGGCACCTTCTTTGACCGCGTAGGTCGTCCTGTGCATATTCTCTATTTTGGCGGATTACTACTGTTAGCCCTTGTGGGGATAGGATTATCATGGCGAGAATGGCGCACTGTGTCGTTGCTGTGGTTTTTACAAATGAGCATGACAATCATGTACCTCATATTCCATCCCTCGACTCGTTACCGCGCCCCCACTGACCCCCTATTATTTGTATTTTCAGCTTATACACTGGTCATCATCGGTACTGCTTTGCTTGCACGGCGACGGTCAAAAACACCTCTGCGCCTCTGATTCTCCGTTTCTCTGTGTTACGCTTTTTGTAAAATTTCTCGGAATCCGCTACATAACTTTGCAAAAGCCCTGATGAATGCCCCAAATCAGTGCGTGAAAGCGGCAAAAATGTGCTATAGTGACAGTAACCGTCCATTGAATTTTATGGGATTTTTCTTGTGAGAATCACGAAATTAACGAAACGACACCAAATACTATTGATGTTCATTGCCGCAGTCGTGGCGATATTGTGGGTCAGCAATGCGCCGACAAACACTGTAGAGCTACCAATTGCTGATGAACCTCTCTATAACCTGCCCTTGGTCAACGGCACGATTGGTCAAGAAGTGACATTGCGCGGACAACTCGGCGTGGTATCGAGCGATGCACTGGACTTTGAATCGAGCGAAACCTATGCCTTCCTTGTTGAAGATGATGGCGATATCATTGAATTACAATTGCCCGATAATCTGCTCTATTCCGTTCATACCAGTTATGAAGTCAGTGTATCGGGTACATTGATAGACGCTGACCCCACGCGCAGCAATGATGCGCCTATCTTGGATGTCAGTCGCTTGAATGTGCTGTCTGGTGATGATATTCAAAATAGTGTCACTGGCAATGAACGCTGGGTAAATGTAGCGTGTCGCTTTAGCGATATTGATGCGACTCCGCGTGACCGTGACTACTTTGAACAAATTATGGAAAACAATACACCGGGTATGGATGATTATTGGCGGCAAACCTCGTCTGACCTCGTGAATATTGAGGGTTCGGCAGCCTACGGTTGGTATAATTTGCCGCAGACCAAAGACTACTATCTGCGCTCGGCGAGTGTGAATGTCGGTATGGCACTGCAACTGTTGATGCGCGATTGTGTTGAGCAAGCACGCCAAAATGACAATGTGGATTTCAAGCAATTTGCTGGCATCAACATCATGCTCAATGACACCTTTGGTTGTTGTGCATGGGGCGGTAGTATGGCGCTCAATATTGATGGCGAAAATATCCGCTTCCGTACCACATGGTTGCCCCCTTGGGCTTACAATTCACTGCATGTTATCGCTCACGAAATGGGACATGGTTGGGGATTGCCACACTCTGGCGGCTCACGCAATCATGCTCGTTATCCCTACGATTCAGCATGGGATATTATGAGCGGCGGCACATGGATGGTTGAAGAATGCAAAGTCATTCACAGTGTTTTTGATTGTATTCAAGTAGCAACGATTGGTTTCCATCTCGAAATGCTCGGTTGGATTCCGCAAGAGCGCATTGTGACTGTTGAACAGGGCGAATCAGCAACCATAACACTCGATTCGCTGACAACGGTTCGTGAAGGCAACAATGACTTAATGGTCAAAGTACCGATTGGTAACAGTGGTCGATTCTATACTGTTGAAGCACGCAGTTTTGTGGGCTATGACCAAAATCTTCCGGAAGAAACTGTGATTCTGCATACTGTTCAGCCGGGGCGTAGTGAACCAGCACAGGTCGTTGACGATGACAATAACGATAATGTCAATGACGAAGGCGCAATGTGGATGCCGGGTGAAACTTACGAAGATAGCCGTAATAATATCCGTATTGAGGTTCTCAGCCGTGATGGAACAACATTTACGGTGCGTGTGACCAACGGCGGGTAAATCCCTCTAGGAAAATAGCAATTAAGCAGGGTGGACACAGCGTTCGCCCTGTTTTTATAGCATGAACATATTGCATGGAAACGTACAATGCCAAAATCTCAAATCATCAACGGTGATTGCACGACACAAGTCAAAACCCTCTCATCACCTATTGATTTAACCTTTTTTGACCCACCCTTTAACCAGAATAAACATTATAAGCAACACGACGATAATTTGCCGGATGCAGATTATTGGGCATGGATGACAACAGTTTGTAAAAGCATCCATGATATGACCCGTGATGGCGGTGCCATATATTTCATGCAACGTGAAAAAAATGTTGGTAAAGTGCTTCAGGCGCTAGAAGATGCAAGTTGGACATTCCAAAACTTAATCATCTGGAAAAAATTAACATCTGCTGTTCCTTCCAATAAGCGATTTGGCAAGCATTACCAAGTCATCGTCTTTGCGACTAAGGGCAAGCCACGTCTATTTAACAAATTACGGATTGACCCCCCACTCCCCGCAAATTATAAACATAAGCGCGAGAATGGGATGTATGCTACCGATATATGGGACGACATCCGTGAACTGACATCGGGCTACTTTGCAGGCGACGAAGCTATCCGTAATGAAGATGGGACTCGTTTACATAAACAACAGGCTCCAATCGGCTTGCTCTTGCGTATTATTCTTTCATCATCGCAAGTGGGAGATGTGGTACTTGACCCCTTCGCTGGTACGGGTACAACCTGTGTTGTTGCCAATCAACTGCAAAGAGCCACAATTGGTATCGAACTCGACCCGAACAATGTCGCTTGTATTCAAGAACGGCTGAATAAATTACGCCCCTCAGACGATATCATGCGTTATTATCAGGATTATCGCTTCACCAAAAACTTAGCGGAAATTTGGGGTGCTAGTGCTGATGAAGAAACAGAAATGAGTGAACAGACCGATGAATTACTCGATTTACCACTTTTTCGCCAATCTAATCGCGATTAAAGAATCTTTTTGGGAGCAATCAGATTTAGAAAAGTTACCATATGATGAAGATATGATTGCATATCGAGACAAAAGCGCCTTTCCTGACATCTGTTTGAAAGTTAATAGTAGTGAATCGAGCCTGACAGGTGGTGAACTGATTGAACTAAAAAGCGCGAAAAGTTATTCAGTCGCCTCTTTTAACTCCCAAATACCAAAATATCAAAAAAAGCTAGATGATTTAGCGAGTAATGTACTTGCTGGAATGCGTGATAATGACAAAGAGACAGATTCCTTGCCCATTCGTGATGTTTATTATCTAATACGGGGATATAGAGAGACGAATATGGCAATCACAGAACCCAAGATTTGTCTTGTCAGTGGTAAATTCTTCGAGACTGTGGCGGCTAAAGATTTGATTCAAAATGCTTTTGAGCAGGTGATTGATGAGAGACAGGCGCTTAAAAACCTAGAAATTACGGAAGATTTTAAGAAAACACTCGTTGATCTTTTTTCTGAGCAGGAAAGTTTCAGCAAGACTCGGAGTGTCGAAAACGCCAGTGTATCCATTCGCTTTCGCATTATGACCCAAGCTGTAGGAGCAGGAAACATTCTGAGTACCAGCCAATATCCCAAACTCGGTGTCAATACCCTTAACCTCGTTTTGCCCTATTACAGCAATCAAGAGCGCGATATATTGCAAAATCACATGCGCGGTGTTATGAAAGATGCCTATGAAGATTTAGAGCAATTTGAACTAAAACATCCCTACAATGGTAGCTTTTGGGTGTTCCAACTCGACATTTCTCAGTAGAATATGAAACGCATCAAAAATTAAAGAGTTTACTGACGGGAACTTCAAAATTCGGCAGCACATTTTCGCCAGAGAGGGTTTGACCTTCTTTGAAAGCAGCACTCGTACCATCCTCAAAATAGACTTCGACGAATTGTGGCTCTGGGTAAATGAGCCAGACTAAGCGCGAACCTTGTTCCAGATAGAATTTGGCTTTTTCGCGCAATTCATCGTATGAGTTCGTTTTTGATTTCACTTCTGCCACAAAATCAGGCATCCCCTCAAAACGAGTGGCACGGCTCACAGCCTTGTCTGTGAGGCGAAACGAGACATCGGGGCGACGTTCATTTTTATCATCACCTGTAGGCGTGTAACTTGCCTCACTGCTCCAATGCCCTTTGATTTCTGGGTGTTCTTGTAAATAGGTAATAATCAAATATCCCAACCAAATAGCAATTTTGCCGTGTTCTTCGCTAATTACTTTTTCAACAATCCTTCCATCAATCAATTCCAACAATTTCTCGGACTGTGTTGCAGCATAGGCTTCAAATTCGTCAATGGTGTAGAGCTTATCCGCGATAACCATCGCCATCATCCCTATCTATCAGCGTTCATCTACAAATCATCATAGCACAAATTTTAGCTGTCTTAAGGAGCTATATGAATCTATTTGCTGAGTCGCTATAATCACTCGCACGAAAAAGCATTCTTGCTAACAAAAGGAAGTTATTATGGGACTTGAATTGCTTGCGCCGGTCTGGACACACCTAACGACGATGCAGCCAGTAAAAGGCGAGGGTGTCTATTTGTGGGATGCCGACGATAACCGTTATCTCGATTTTACATCGGGCATTGGTGTCATCAATACCGGACACTGCCATCCGCGAGTGGTGAAGGCAGTGCAAGAACAAGCCGCTAAACTCATTTTTGGGCAAGTCAATATCGTCATTCCACCGACGACAATAGCCCTTGCCGAAGAACTGAATAAGGTCACGCCGCCAAGCACCAATCGTTTTTTCTTCTCCAATAGTGGCGCAGAAGCTGTTGAAGCCTCTGTGAAATTAGCGCGTCATGCTACGGGACGTAAAAATATCATCGTGTTTCAAGGCAGTTTTCATGGTCGTACAGCGCAAACGATGGCGATGACAACGTCCAAGTATATTTATCGCTATAACTATCAACCGCTTCCGGCAGGGGTCTTTGTTGCACCGTTCCCCTTTGTTTATGGCAGTGGTTTGTCACAAGAGGACGCGACTCAAGTAGCATTACAGCAATTGGATAGGGTGCTGCGTGGACAATCTTCACCCACAGAAACAGCCGCTATTATCATTGAACCTGTTCTCGGTGAAGGCGGTTATATCCCTGCGCCGCCTGATTTCTTACGGGCATTGCGCGAGATTTGCGACGAACACGGTATTCTGCTCATTTTGGATGAGGTACAAAGTGGTTGCGGACGCACAGGTCAATTTTTCGCCTTTGAACATGTGGGCATTGAACCCGATATTATTGTGATGGCAAAAGGCTTAGGCAGTGGTTTGCCGATTAGTGCGATTGCTTCTTGTGACGATTTGACGGCAAATTGGACAACGGGGTCGCATGGTGGCACGTATGGCGGCGGAAATGCGCTTGTTACAGCAGGTGCGGCAGAAACTGTGCGCGTGCTACAAGATGAGGGCTTAGTCGAGAATGCTGCCAAGATGGGCGCGTATCTGCTTGGAAAACTCAATGACCTGAAAAGCAAGTATCCCCATATGGGCGATGTACGTGGGCAAGGCTTGATGGTCGCTGTGGAATTCAGTGTGCCGAATAGTCAGGGCAAAGCGGATAAAGATGCCGCCAAAGCAGTCGCCAAAGCGTGCGTAGACCGTCGCCTGTTGATTTTGACTTGCGGCACATACGAAAATGTCATTCGTTTTATCCCGCCCTTGATTATCACACAAGCACAATTGGATGAAGGTTTGGCTATTTTTGAAGAGGCGCTGCAATCTGTTCTGGAAACCGCTTAAAAATTAGGCGAATCACGTAGTTGTGGCTTATCACTACTGGGTCAATTTATTCACCTTTCAAGAAAAAGCGTAACGCAGAGAAGCGGAGAATCAGAGGCGCAGAGCAGTTTTTGAACTGGACTTTCTGTGTCCTCCGTGTTCTCTGTGGTTCAAATCGCACTTTCTCATAGTGGAATTAGTCCATAAAAATGATAAACGTTAGCGATAAGCCAATCTCGCCGATATATCACGCTCAGGCAAAATGACAATTTTTCTTGGTGTTTTGGCGGTTCATAATCAAACAAGGAATCTCATGACAACAGTGAAACTCAAGCAAAAAACGTATATAATTAAAGAAAGTTGAATCCTAAAATAAGATGCGGATGTTCAATGCACCGATACGGATTTCTTCATCATGTTGTATCGTTATGGGCTTGCCTGATTCAAGCCGTTTATCACCAATGTACGTCCCGTTCGTACTCCCCAAATCCATAATATTTAATTCACCTGACGAAAGTGAAATCTGGGCATGTTGGCGCGAGACAGTCAATGAGGGTTTACCATGAGTCGAGAGGTCAAGGTCGGCACGGGCGCTGCGCCCAATAATCACCGGATGACTCTCGGAAATAGGCACAATTTCCAGACTGCCATTCACGAGTAAGCGCAATTCATTGACCCCGACACGATAGGTTTCGCTACTCAACAACCCCATATCAGTCTCACTGAGTAACTCTTTGACATCAATGGCGTGGGTACGTGAATCTGGGATATAATTATCATCGGCATTTAACCACTGCAAAGCGGTTTCGCGGTCAAAGAAAACCTTACCGACGACGAGTTGCCGTAGAATATTGGTTGAGCGTCCACTGCCTGTAACCACCCCAACCATTGTTTTTGAGAGCAAGACAGCTAACTTAATTCGGAAATCGGATGGCTTCTCAACCAGCTCATCCAATTCAGCACGGGCTTTAGGCGTTGAGGCGAAGTTAAATAAATCGCGTCCGGTGAGTACAAAATAGGACATACTCGTATTGGGATTCGACAAATCAAAAAACAGACGCGGTGTTTCTGTACTCGGCCAATCTGCCAGCATGTGCAGAATATCTTGCGACCATTCCAACATGATTGAATTATTGAGCGAATAAACGACATAGCTCAAAATACGCTTATGATATAACCAACTTTGTTGGACTTGTAAGTTCAAATGACTCATCTTCTACTCGGAAAATTTCACAACCGTTTCAACAAAGTATAGCATCGTTTGTGATAGGCAAGGCATCTGTCAGATTGTATTTCCGTTTTAGGACGGTTGCTGTTTGATTTTCATAAGGCAAGTAGCGGAAATGTGATATCTTCAGATGGCGTTTCGTCAGATATATCCTCTAACGCTGGGCTATCCACTTATCAGGTGAAAATGCAATTGCGGCACATCTTGATAGTCACCGCCGTTACAAATGAGACGATAGCCTTGCTTTTCTAGCGATAAGTCGGAAACAAGTTTCGTAACAGTTTGAAAAAGGTCGCTATGAAATTCTGTATCGTCGGGGCTGATAGCGGTTATGTTGGCATAGAGTCTTTTTGGCACAATCAAAATATGGACAGGGTGTGTTGGAGAGCGAAACAAGAGTCGTTTCATTGTTGATGACTTATCATAACTTTCAATCTACTCATTGCGGACTTCCGTTTCAAATTGCTCTAAGGCGCGACGTTGCTTCCCTGTGGGGTGGATGAAGGGGCGCGTTTGACGCATATGTGCCAGCGATTCCGCTGGGGTCATATTTTCGTACTTGATGAAGTAAGCGGCGGCGGCGGAGGGCGCACGTCCTACCCCGACTCCACAATGGACATAAACTTGTTCGCCACTGTCTTTGTGTTCTTTGATGAAATCTGCTGCCTGATGCAAATAATCTATCGAAACAGGCGTATTGTCACGGGTCACAAGATGCAAATGTTTTTTTCCGCCCACCCCCATTTTGACATCATCATGCCACTCTTCACGCATATTCAAGATACCTGTAATGCCCTCTTTTTCCATATGATGCCAGCCACGCTTATAATGCTGTCCACCCACATGCAAAAAAGGTCGAACACGAGTCAGTGTAAAATCCGGTGCGCCCGTAACTCTGCGTCGTATTTGGTCATAGAAACGCAATACTAAGGCACGCGGACCCGTTTTTATCAGACTGACCATTCGTGTCAATGGATTCGGCGAGGTTTTAACTTGTGTCATGAATGCTCCCTGTGCAAATGTTTGGGACGTTATAGCATATCCGCCCAAAATTAGACAGGGCATTCAAGGAAAACGCGGTTGGCAACTGAGGCGAAACGCGGCTTCTAGTGACAGTGATTCATCAGCAAGCGAAGTCGGCAACGTGTCGTAATAGATGATAGAGCGGCTGGCAAAGAAATTATCACAATCGGGCTGAAAGCGTAAGTGAAAACCAGCATCAATATAGCGCATAATCAGATTCAGGTCATTGCCGCTAATATGGTCGGGTTCACCGAATGTCGCTATAATCTCGCCCAATGTCACATCGGGCGCAATCTCAATCCAGTTAACCGTCGTATTATTCATGCGGATAAATCCCGACTGTTGCAAAAATGACGGTTGGTCGCCTGACCACTCAAAATCGACATGATGAAATTGCATCTCAATATCGGTAATATCATAATCTATAATCAAAGACTGATTTCGCATTATGCGATGTATCTCATCAATAGTCGTTACGTCTGGCACAATGCCCATAAAGCACGATTGCGCCCCACAATCACTATCTGATGTCAAGAAGTCACGCAAGCTATCGCTGTAGGCAGTATCAAGAGTCAGCAAGCGAACAACGCCGATTGTAGTGGCAAACAATAGAATGAGGGTGATTGTCATTTGGGTAAAATAGCGCATCATGCTTAATTGATTTTCGGTAAGTTTTTAGAATTCTGTCGTAAGGACATAGCGCGCTATGCCCCTACAAAACCGAGATTTTATTTTTAATGATTTACCTGTTCTTACTTTTGTAGAGTCCGAGAAGTGTTCAGAAAAAGCGCAACGCAGAGACACAGAGAATCAGAGGTGCAGAGAAAGATTTTGAATAGGGTTCTTCGTGTTCTTTGTGGTTCATCTTTTTTCTAAGTTTTTTCAGATTCTACATTTTTATTGTGCTACATGAAAGTAATGAGAGACTTACCAGCTAATGTCAATATCGCGTTTCCTATAGCGCCGAATAAATGCCCCACCCGGCATAGCGGCTGTCAGGCGATAGAGCAAATCCCAATCATCAGCAGACAGCACGCCAGCAAATAGCAGCCCTGCTAGATAAACCGTCGCGCCAGCAATCATCCCCACGATAACATGAATCTGCTCACCAGCAATCATGACTCCTGTCATCACAGCACCCAGTAGCAATACGCGCATGAATGACGGGATAATCCGCGCCCAATTGAAACCTCGCGCCCGAAATGCTGTTGTCATCAGCGCAAATGCCAGTATCTCTGCCCCGACAGAAGCCACTGCCGCGCCGCGTGGGTCACGGAAGCGCCATAATAAGTAGGCATTCAAAATGATATTCAGTGTGAGACTTGCACCGCGCACCCACAACGTATAAGTTTGTCGATTTTGGATAATCAGTGCTTTCGAGAAAACATTGCCGACCATCGTAAAGAGCGTATACCAGACATAAATTCGTAAAATGCCAATCGTCGGCAAGAAGCGGTCAGGGTAGATGAACAGAATCACATCATCGGCAAATACCGCCAAAACTAAGACAATCGGCAAGGCGACCATCAGCATGAATCGCGCCAATTTCTCGACCACAAAGCCAAAAGACTCGCCTTTGCCATCGCCATACATGCGCGACATAAGGGGAAATATGGCGACTAAGACGGTTGTGCTGAGGAGTTCTATCACGCCAAAATGAATCAAAAATGCTGGACTGAGAATCGCCGTGTCAATTTCACCCAAAAAACCAGTCATCATGAGTTTATCGGCATGGTCATAACCCAATGAGAGCATCGCTGCAAACGCCAACGGAGACGCATTCATCAGCAAAGGCAATGTTATCACATCCCATTGCAACGGGAATTTTAGCCGCAAGCCACGCAGAACATGAATCGTCCACAATGAGATTGAGCGAATCAAGCCAGCCGCAATTGTCGCCATGTAAATCCCGAATAAGCCCCACCCTGCCCATAACGCATAAGCCGCTAATCCGACGCGCAAAATAATCTGCAAAATCTCCATAGTGGAAGTGATAATCATGCGTTCTTGGGCAATCAGTAAATCATGGGCGATATTGCCGAATATATCCACAATCAAGCTGATTCCGGCAATCGCTGTAAAAGCGACAATCGCTGGATTCACGCTATCATAGGCGATGTAACTCGCGCCGACGACGATAACATAAGCTACGATGGATAAGACCGTCTGTGAGAAAACCATCGAAGCCGCATACTGTCCAATCGCCTCTGGTTTACGGGCAATTTCGCGGATGGCAATCATGCCCATACTCAAACTAGCGATGGGAGCGCCGAGTGCAAAGAGGGCAAAAACCGTATTGTAAATACCATAATCAATCGTTGTCAGCCATGTGCCGAGAACAATCTGCCAGCCGAAGAGAATCCCCTTGCTGAGAATACTGGCAACCACCAATGCACCCACATTACGGGCAGCACGTTGAGCATCATTAGCAGAAATCGTCATCGGGAGAAAATCAAGTGTGGGGGTTAATCGACAGGTTCAGCCGCCAGCAGAGTCTTGCTGCCGGGCAAATAATAAACACAATAAGTTCGTTGATTGATAAAAGCACTCGCCTCAGTCGGGCTAATTTCCATTGTGACACCAGCTATCGTTAGCTCAAAATACGTTTTACGGCGCTTTTTTTCGGTCAAGACAGCGATACCACAGACCTGCTCAACTTTGCCCTTTGCAATATCATCTCGCACAATCGGGCGCTGTTGATTTTTTTGCTGCATGACACCAAAAGGCGCAAACATCATCAGCACGACAACACCCATGATGAGCCATAATGCCGATGATTTTGTCATGACAGCTAACAATGCCAGCAAAGCACCAATAGCAATCAAGTGTCCCAAAAGCACAGCGACCACAAATTTATTCGGTGGCGGCGGCGTGAAGCGTTCGCGCTGTAAATCACTGATGCGCCCATCGCGGTTAGAGCGCAAATCTTCGGTTGTAAATTGTAAATTTCGCATCATTTGCAGTTGACTCATATTGACGACTCGTTACACCCACTGATAGACCGTTCTAAAGATAAAATATGTTTCGATTGCGGCATGAAGTATACACGATAGGTCATGCCCTCGCCTATAGCCCGATGCTGTGTTGCCGTCAGGAGAAAACGCATATCGGCTATCAGCAAATAATGATATTCGCGGATATCAGTATGGAAGTGTGAATGAGTCTGTCGTTGCACATAATCTAGTTTGACGCGACCACAAATATGGGCAACTGTCGGGCGACGCGCTGCTTTCGCGCTAATGCCGATGCCAATATTGCCAAAAACACGCCGAATCCAGAGAGGGATGCCCCACTCTTGCGCCCGTGACATGAAGCCCGCCCGATTCGCTGCCAAATCTTGTGCGCTAAAATTGAAGATTCGCGCTAGTTGACGATTCGGCAAGGTATAGTGATTTTTACGCTTGTCGTTCATCATATTTACGCCCCGTTTCGATGATGACATCAGCGTTATCTTCAAGCAAATCATCAACACTGAGTCTATTTTTCGTCGCTGTCGTCATCACTTCTGCGGATAGTAATTGCTTGCTATTTTCGGCATAGTAAACGCGCAAATAAGGCAAATCGAATTGCTCTAGCGTCTTTGCCTCATAGTGACCAATTTCAAATGTCGTCTGATCGACACGCAACAACGGGACAATATGCGTCCCCCTTGAAGCCCATTCTATCTGTGCTTGTCCTTCGGCTGTTTGCACATTAAAAATGTCGAGGTCTTTGCGTGCGCCAATTTGCTGCCGATAGCCCATCAACAAGATTGGCAAAATGACGATTCCAGCACCGATAGCGAGGTACTGCATCGGGATACCCTGTGTCGCCATTATCACACCGACGACTAGCGATGTGCCGAGCATAATCATCATCAGCAGCCACATCGCATCAGCATTCTCTTTGAGGTCACTTTTCAGGTACTCTTTTTGTAAGCCCGATGCTGAACCCTTACGATTCATATTGAGCATGGAGTCTGAGAAATCAAAAATCTCCATCAACGCCGCAGTGCTGAGTGTTTGATTGCCATTCGACAGCGAATTTTTTACTTTGTTTTTCGGTTTCTCTTGTGGATATTGTGTCATTAGGTCATGCCTCCAAACTTTCGACATACCCTAATGATAGCGCCTTTTGATTAGAAATAGACTAATATCTTAGCACTTCAATCGAAAGTACCTGATTCCACTTCGGCAGATAATACACAATATGCGGTTCAAGCGGATTAATACGAAGCATTGCCTCGTAAGACAGGTTGAAAGTCTCAGTACCAACATGCCCCAAGCCCTGCATATCCACAGTCACGATTCCTTGTACGGCATTAACATCACTGTGCAGTTTTTGGTCTAAATCATGAAAATTGATGATTGTTTCCGCCAAACTCCATAGCAATAACAAGCCGAGAATGATACTGAGGACAGCCGGCCACTTAGCGGCGCTTTCCATATCCTGAATCATCACGGTCAGCACGAAATAAGATGTCAGTGTCGTTACCAACAAGCCAAGCACAACCGAAATCATGAGCGGCTGCATCCAACGTTGCTGCTCCTGCCAACGAATGATACTTTTTTGCCGTTCACTCAAGCGCCCCATTTGGTTCATTGCCAAGTCCTGTGCCGTAAAACTCAGGACACGCCGTAGTTCTTTCTGCTGTGATACGGGTTTGTAGAGAGGGATTGTTGCCATGATGTTCACTCCGTCACACGCTTCTATCTCTATTATCATGTAGAACAGAAGCAAAATTCCCCCTAATAAATGGGGGGATATCACAGCAAGCATTGAGAGTGGCTATTTTGTATTTAATCACTTTGTCGTGAGAATCACGGCGGACAGTATGGATATTGTCACTACAGACCCGTTATGATTTGTAGGGGCGTGACCTGTCGCGTCCGTCGTATCTATTCAGCTATCCATGAGAAATCAGGCTGTGGTGCAAAAATCATCTTGAGTGTTTCAAAGATAGACTGCCCCTGACGGCGAGCCGTTTCAAGGATGGAGATGAGGTTGGCGTAAAGTTCAGCGCCCCAATCCGAG
>JAUZRW010000091.1 GCA_030950085.1 Anaerolineae bacterium | reverse complement strand
TGCCATCGGTGCTAATGCGATAGGGACACTAATTTCAATATCGCCAATAAAAAAGGGCTTGAATGTTGTTGTGTGAGTGGGTGTGACCATTGTTCCATTTTCGTACTATCAACAGACCATCACTGTAGCACAATTGACCGCAAGATTCTATCCGTAGCGATGCTATCGTTTATACTGTCCTGAGCCAATCTAAGAGTGTTTGTGCGAGAGCAATCCGTGAATCAGAGAAACTGTGGTCAGTATCAAGCAAGGCAGATTTGACCGATGGACTGTTTTTGAGAGCCTCAAGCAGTGGAAAGTGATGGTCAAAAACAGGGAGAGCAGTATCGCGTTTTGCGGCGACCAGCAATAGGTTCACCTTGCTCAATGCGTCGCCATGCTGTGTTGGATTCCATGCGAGATGATTCTGTATAATGTCCGCAATTTCGTTATCCAAATCAAGACCACTCAAAGGCGCAATCCCCACATCAAGAATCGTATCACGTAAAGCCGAACGTGCTAATTCTGGGCTTTCAACGAGTTGCTGCCCCCAAACCCCCATATTCAAGCCAGCTATAGAAGCCGCGCTATCGACAAAGCCATTCGCGGCTGTCATCAGTGCTGCCCATCCGCCTAAACTATGCCCAACGACGATTACTTTTTCGGGGTCAATCCGATGCCGTGCCACAATATCCGGCGAACGAAAATAATCTAATACAACTTGAATATCTTCCAAAATGTGAGTAAAACGATAAACGCCGCCACTACCCCATGCGCCGCGATAATGAAAGACAACCACATTCCAGCCAGCCCGACGGAAGATATGCGCTAAATCCGTATTGCGTTCGTGTCCGGGGATACCATGCAACAACAGCATCGTCGGATGGGGGTTTTCTCCACTTGCGATGTAGAGTACACCATTGAGCAATGCCCCGTGACTATCAATCTCTAAGCCCACCATTGATGGCGGAAATTTTTTATCCTTTGGCGAGTCTTGCGAAAGTGGGTCAAATGTCATTCAAACGCCTCTTTAATCAGACTCGACTACAATATTATAAAACCAAGCATCCAATAATGGATTGCCATAAAACGGACGCAACATCGCTAATTCAAATTCATCAGCATTCGTCACCTGAATAATCGATTCTTCTGGCGAGTCGTCGGGTAAAGATGGCAAATCACAGTCTGATGTGACAGCATTTGATACAACCCACCCAAAGCCATTGAGAAACTGAATCCGTGTCCAACCTGTGCTTTCAGTTGCCCCTAATAATGGCAGTTGTCCGCTATCTCCTATGAGACCACGCCGTTGATATCCTGTCCCTGCACCTGTTCGCGCCAACACACCACGGGTACCGGCACGAGTTTGGACTATACCAATACAACCATCTAATACAGCAATGAGCCGCGCCTGATTGTATGGGGCGGACATCGCAACAACCCGCATTTCGTCGTGTGCCATGAGACCATTGCCAGCTTCGACAAGCACTTCATTCACAGTAACTTGCCCTTCTGCGACAATGACCGTATCTTCATCAGGAGTTGTGCTTTTTGACCAAATACCAAAAGCACCCTCGGCGCTATCAACAACAAGCTGTGTCGTATGCAATTCAAAATCACTGATGCCTGTCACCTGCTGAATAGCAATGCCTTCAATTTCAGCATGGAGAAGTAGCGATGTTGGCGATTGCGAAAACTCGATGAGTGTGTAGCTTGTCTCTGGCAATAACAAAACGGTACTATTTTCGAGAAACCGCAAAATTGCTCGCCCAGACGAATCTGTTCGCACGGAGTCACCGGCACCCAATGGTGTATTAGACCCGTCCGCCAGGGGTAACCATTCATCGGTATTATTTAACTTAACTTCCACACCGGAAAATGTGGCTTCGACAGAAGCCGCAAGTGGACTCTGTGCCATCATTGCTGTTGATAACCCTAACAGCAATAAAATTATCAAAACTTTACGCACGCATACCATCCCTAGATTATCAGAATCAGACTCTTTGCATCCATAACAAAGTCATTTGGTCGAATATCATTGTAAAATCATCATTATTCAGCCACCCATGAGATTTTTTCGGACAGGCAGAAGCCTGTCCCTACGAATAATACTTGTTGAACCGTAGAAACGTGATTTTTCACGTCCGATAGCACAAGTTCATGGCTAGGTGAACTGTTACGTAAAATCAATCGTGCAAGATTAGATAACGGTGGGTTAACCTCCTGCTTCTTCGGTTGCTTCTGCGTCGGGTGTCGTTTCGATTGTATCAGTGAAGCCATCCGAATTTTCTTGGTAATCATCGGGGAAAACCCGTAATCCAGAACATGCACCTTCTACTGATGCCGATGATGACAAAAACCAGCCAAAGTTGCCCCCATATTCAAAGCGATACCAATCACCGGATTCGCTACGTCCCATTGCGAGTACAATATCCGAAGATGGGATAAAGCCAATTTGTTGCGCTTCCAATGAGGGACCTAAACGAACATTGATACTGACATCATCAATTGTGCTGACTTGAATCGCACAACCATCGAGGGCAGAATCGAGTTGGTCGAATGTCGTTGCCCGTACTACATCACTGAGCGTACCTGCCGCTTCAGCCCGAATACCAAAGTCAGGCGGCACATCGGCACTAGATTCCTCTGTGCTTGCGACAACGTTACCTTCTCTCACCAGCATACCAGCCCGTCCGGACTCTTCGACACGAATGGCAAAGATTGTTCCGCGTGCGCCTAATGTCATGCCCGGTGTATCAATTTCATACGTCGAGTTGGAATCTAGTGTTCGCCCAAGTTGTTGTGTCGTCTGCCCGATGAGAACAGAGACTCGCAGTGTAAAAGAAGCATCAGTGCCGTTAAATTCATCAATACGATAACTTGTATTGGGTTCAAGTTCTGTCGTTGTACCATCAGCAAAAAATGTAATTCGCGCCCGTCCGTCCTCGCCTGTTGTGATAACATCCCCCACCCCAACAATAGCCTCTACTGAAACCTCAATCGGGTTGGATGTATTCACCCGTTGGACAGAAACCGTTGGTGCTAAAACTTCCAAAGTTGCCGCAAAATCAGTTTGTCCATAAATACTATTGACCGATAAAAACAATATGACAAACAATATCACGCGCACATACTTCATTTATCAAACCTTTCAATGGATACCGCACATTATTGCTAGTATAACTTATCATATTTTAACTCAGCATTTTTACCATAGACAAACCACACAAATGAGAATTTGTTTGTTAACAGTTATTGACTTCCCAACATATTCTCGACTCTGCTGAACTTGCATTTGCGCGTGGCCCCTAATTGCGACACAATACAATTGTGCTACTTTGCTATCAGTCAAGCAATAGTCAATAACTTATATTAAGAATAGGAATTGTCGAATAACGGGCAGCGAATATGGAAGTCAATGATGTCATCAAATCTTATGAATTGCGCGCAGTGCTGGGTGAAGGAGGCTTTGGCAAGGTCTTCTCCGCATGGCACAAAACTATCAACCGCGAAGTGGCAATGAAGGTCATCCTTCCTTTATATGCGAATCAACCCGAATTTATTGAGCGCTTTGAACTTGAGGCGCAGTTAGTCGCCAAATTAGAGCATCCCAACATTGTCCCATTATACGATTTCTGGCGTGACCCCGATGGCGCTTATCTGGTCATGCGCCTTATTCGGGGGGGCAGTTTGGGCGATGTGATATTACAAAACAACCTCGATAACAAATTATGGGACATTGAACACGCTGCTAAATTACTAGAGCAAATTGCATCGGCATTACACATCGCCCATCGCAACAAAATTATTCATCAAGATATCAAACCAGCTAATATTTTGCTGGATGAGGATGGCAACGGCTATTTAACAGACTTTGGCATTGCGCGAGACTTAGAGAGTGATATCAATCTCGCGCAAGATGAAAATAATGTGCTGCACGGCTCGCCCAAATATATTTCACCAGAGCATCTCAAACGCTCAGAAATTACCCATAAAAGCGATATTTATAGTCTCGGTTTGTTGATGTATGAGGTACTCACAGGCGACCCCGCTTACGATTCGACAAAATTACTTGAATTGCTACAAATGCACCTCAAACGCAAAATCCCTGCGCTTCAAGAGAAACGCCCCGATTTACCGGAAGCTCTTAATGCGCCCTTGCGCCAAGCCACAACTCGTAACCCACATGACCGCTACGACTCTGTTCTCGATTTTGCCCACGATTTCAATGCGATTGTGCAGCAAGTCAAATACGGCGGTTCAGTCGTCAACATCACAGCCCCTGCTACCGAAATGCGTCGCGGCTTATTAGTGGGTGATGATGTCATTGATAACCCGTATAAAGGTCTCGCCGCATTCCAAGAAACAGATGTGGCTGATTTTTTTGGGCGAACTGCACTCACCCATAGATTGCTTGAGCGTGTCATTGAGCGCGATGCGAAATATAACCGTTTACTCGCTGTGGTAGGGGCTAGTGGCAGTGGTAAATCCAGTGTCGTGCGTGCCGGGGTGATTCCCAAAATACGGGCAGGTGCTATTGCTGGCATGACTTTTTACACAGCCACGATGATTCCCGGTGTCAACCCGATGCGAAGTTTAGAAGGGGCTGTCTTGCGTGTTGCCAGCCGCGCCTCCGATGATTTCCTGAATAAGTTATCACAACCGAACTTCGATTTGATGGAAGTGTTGGAGCTATCACTCCCCAAAACAGGCGAAATGCTGTTGATTATCGACCAGTTTGAAGAAATTTTCACACTAACAGATGACAAAACAAGGCGCGACCATTTCTTACAAACCATCCATGATGCCATCACCCATCCCAAAAGTCGCGTTCGCGTCATTATTACGATGCGTGCTGATTTTACAGGGCGTGCGCTACAAGAACGTGTTTGGGGCGAGATGATTCAGAATCGAACAGAACTTGTGCCTAATATGTCGGTGTCTGAATTACGAGAAGCTATCGAAAAACCTGCTGAACGTGTTGGGCTTGTATTCCAAGAGGGTTTAGTAGACCAAATTATCACGGATGTCCAAAGTGAGGTCGGCTCGCTACCCCTCTTGCAATATACCCTCAACGAACTATATGAGCGGCGCAATGGGATTGAACTGACCCGTGATTCATACAAAGAATTGGGTGGGATTTCTGGTGCGATGGAAAAACGGGCTAATGAAACCTACCAAGCTTTGTCCGATGAAGAAAAATTACTGACACAACAAATTTTATCGCGCTTGATTACGCTCGGTGAAGGTGTGGAAGATACCCGTCGGCGCGAATTTTTGCAAAATCTATTTTCAATGCACGACGATTCTACAATGGTTGATGAGGTCTTAATTAAGTTCCAGAATGGACACCTGATAGCGCGTAATTATGATAAAGTGACGGGTGATATCGTGGTTGAAGTTGCCCACGAAACCCTTATCCGTCGCTGGCAATTGCTGCGTGGTTGGCTAGACGATAATCGCAATGCCCTGCGCTTGCAAGCCGCTCTCACAATTGAAGTGCGACAATGGATTGACAATAAGCGCGGGGCAGACTTTCTAGCATATGGAGACCGTCTTTCTAACTTTCGCCAACTCCTTGACAATAAGCTCATTGCTCTAAGCCAAGGTGAACGCGAATACCTGCTTGCCAGTAACGCCGCGCAGAAACAGCGTCAACGCCGCCGTCAACAACGCATCGCTGCCTTAGCAATTGCGGCGATAATTTCTGCAATTGCCGCCGTTACAGCGAGTTTTTTCTGGCAGCAGTCAGTCACCGCAGAGCGCGAAGCAGTTGTCCAACGCGACATCGCAGAAACGCAAAGAGTCGTCGCTGATGAACAAAGTATTCTAGCACGGTCACGCGAATTAGCCGCTTCTGCCCTACTCTATTCTGAGACACAACCAGACCGCGCTGTCTTATTGAGTCTGCAAGCGATTGAAAGCTCATCAACATTTGAAGCTCGCAATGCGTTTTTAACTGCGATGCAATCACAACCCCGATTGACAGGCTATCTCAATGGACATAGTGACCAGATAAGGTCGATGATACTCAATCCAGACAAAACAATGCTGGCAAGCGGCGCACGCAATGGCGAAGTGATTATCTGGGATGTGGCAACCCGCCAAGCTATTCAGCATTTAGAGGGGTTTACTAACGCGGTCAATGCGATTGCTTTTAGCCCTGATAGTTCACAACTTGCTGCTACTGGAAATGATGGCAAGTTGATTGTGTGGGATACTAGCACATGGGATTTGCAATATGACGAGGTACTAGACGAGAATCGCAATAACACCAATGGATTGAGTTTAACATTCTCGCCAGATGGGACAACGATTGCTTTGGGTGACAATCTCGGTCAACTTTATTTGTGGGATGCGGCTGGTGGCGCTGCTTTAGATAACTTTCAAGCCCATGAGGATGCGATTTATGCCGTAGCCTTTAGCCCCGATGGAGACCGTTTAGCAACTGGTAGCGGTGATACAGTACTAAAATTATGGGATACGGCATCATGGGAAATGACCACCGAATTCACCGACCATAGCAACTGGATTCTTGACCTCACTTTTAGCCCTGATGGGCGCTTCTTAGCCTCCGCGAGTGCCGATACGACGATTCGCTTATGGGATATGCAAGCGTTGGAAGGTCTGGGTTCATTGACAGGTCATAAAGATGGTGTGCGCTCTATTTTATTCACGAGCGATAGTCGGCGCTTGATTTCAGCCGATGCCGATGGGGTGATTATCGTCAATGATTTATTCGATAGACAAAATAGCTTCATGCTACCTAGCCCAGAGAATAGCGCCGTCAGAGATATCGAAATAAGTGGAACTGATTTACTGGTCGCTAGTGAATCTGATTCTATTTTTGTTGTGTCACTGACGATTACTGGCACATTCCCTTTCAACCGTACACTTGCGACACTCGAAGATAGAATTAATCGTGTCGTGATTTCACCCGATAGTACCTTGCTTGCTGCTGGCGGTGGCAATGCAACGAATTTTGATATTTCTATCTTGAATTTAGAATCAGGCGAAACGCAAATCATCAGTGAACATCAAAACATCATCAGCGATATGGTATGGAATGGCAATCGTCTTATCAGTGGTGATGTAGATGGTCGTGTTGTCATGTGGGAAGCAGGAGAAATTAGCACATTTAACAATAATGAATCCGTTTTGAGCGTTGCTGCATCAGGTAGTCGAGTCACAATCGGCGATTCGCAAGGGAATATCACGCTATGGGATATAAGCATCTCACCACCTGAAGTTATTGACCAATTGGATGCTCATGATGATTCTGTTCTAGCCTTAGATTTCAACTTTGACAGCACACGTCTCATCAGTGGTGGACGTGATAATACTTTAACCTTATGGGATATGGAGACATTAACACAGATTGGCGAGTCTTGGACAGGTCATACAAACCAAGTAATTACGGTTACGTTTAGCCCCGATGGTCAATTTGTAGCCTCCGGTAGCCACGATAAATCTATCATCATCTGGGATGTCGCAAGCGGACAAGCTGTCGGCACAGCACTCACAGGTCATATAGGGTCTGTGACAGATTTAGCCTATAGTCCTGATGGCACAGTGTTGGTCAGTTCTAGTAATGATTCGACTTTGCTGATGTGGGATACAACCGTGTTCAGGCAGTTAGGTTTGCCCTTACGTCGCCATAGTAATGTTGTCTTTAGTGTGGATTATAGTGCCGATGGCAAGTGGATTGTATCCGGTGGCATCAATGGCGATATCGTTCTTTG
>JAUZRW010000090.1 GCA_030950085.1 Anaerolineae bacterium | reverse complement strand
CATCAAAATATTTTCCGGCTTAATATCTCGATGAACGATGTTGTTACGATGGGCAACGGTCAATGCACCAGTAATATGGTCAAGTAAACGACTCGTTGCTTCAATGTCAAATGGTTTTTCGATGATGGAATCACGAACACTGCCGCCACGTAACCAGCGCATCACTAGATAAGCACCTTCTGGGTCACGCCAATAATCATAGAGAGGGACAATATGCGGATGTTCCAGACGGGCGACTAATTGTGCTTCGGCTTCAAAGCGTTGGATGAATGACAGTTCGTTGGCATAACGTGGCAAAATAACCTTAATAGCCACTTCGCGCTCAATAACGGGCTGATAGGCGCGATAAACTTCGCCGAATCCACCTGAATCAATCTTTTCTATGACGCGATAACTCTTGATTACCTGCCCACTTAATACGCTCATTATGACAATAACTTTCTCCGATAAACCACACCTTCGTACAAAATCTAACTCTACAAAATATAGCGCAACATGATTCTAACGCACGTTGACGGAATAACAAGTCTGTTATATTTATTTGACTTGTTGACCTCCCATTGACAAACCCCCTATTCAAAATCACAATGAGTCTTCGTTCATTGATAGTGTTGACAGTAGAGTAGGTATTTTATTTCATGCACGACAAACGCATCTCAGTGGTGATACCCGTTTATAATGAAGAACAAGGCATTGGTAATGTGTTACAAGAACTGATTGATCTTGACCTTTTTCACGAAATTATTGCTGTTGATGATGGCTCAAAAGACAAGTCAGCAGAGGCGATTGCACAATTCGAGCAAGTACGCTTGATTCAGCATCCCTATAATCTCGGTAATGGCGCGGCTGTTAAATCAGGGTTGCGAAGTGTTACAGGTGATTGGGTGCTGTTGATGGATGCTGACGGGCAACATTCTCCGAAAGATATCCCGAACTTGTTGCAACATATAGACCATTATGATTTGGTGGTCGGTGCGAGAACGAAACAATCTGACTCGCAATGGCATCGTGACCTTGCGAATGGTGTCTTTAATACCTATGCCTCGTATATCGTGGGATACAAAGTAGAAGATTTAACGTCTGGCTTCCGTGTCTTAAATTATGCTCGTTTTCGGCGCTTCATAGAACTGTTGCCGAACAAATTCTCTTACCCATCGACAATGACGATTATCTTTTTTCGTAGCGGCTATACTGTGAAGTATCAACCGTTTGCAGCAAATGCCCGTAAAGGCACAAGTAAGATTCGCCCTCTACAGGATGGAATGCGCTTTCTACTGACTATTACGCGACTTGGGGTACTTTTTGTACCTATGAAAGTGTTCTTGCCGATTAGTGTTGTCTTACTTTTGAGTGGGAGTAGTTATCTAGCATATAGTCTGATGACATTTCGGCGTTTTAGTGGCTTTGCAGGATTGCTCATTACGGCGGGTATTTTTGTTTTTCTCATGGGCTTAATTTCCGAACAAATTTCGCTTGTTAGTCGCATTGATAATCGTGTTTAATCATGCGGATACTGTTTGATATCACTCATCCGGCGCATGTTCACTTTTTTCGTAATGCTATCCGACAATTTCAGGCTGAGGGTGATTCGGTCTTAATTACGAGTCGGGATAAAGATATTACATTGCAATTGCTTGACCAATTTGGCTTTGACCATAAATGCCTGAGTGTAGCGAAACGAGGCGTGATTGGTTTGGGAATCGAATTATCTGAGCGCGGACTTAAGCTGATTCGTGAGATACAACATTTTAAGCCAGATGTTGCTACCGCCATTGCTGGGACATTTATTGTCTATGGTTGTCTTCTCCACCGTATCCCAACTGTGGTTTTCTATGATACAGAACATGCTAGAGTATCGAATGCCATTACCTATCCGTTAGCATCTGCTGTTGTGACACCACAAGCCTATGAGGGTGATATCGGCAAAAAGCACTTGCGCTATAAGGGTTTTCAAGAACTTGCTTACACTCATCCACGAGTGTTTGTGCCTGATTCATCTGTTTTGGCAGAAGAGGGACTTAGTGTAGGTGATTCTTTTATCATTGTTCGTTTAGTTAATTGGGCAGCGAGTCATGATGTGGGCGATAGCGGTGTTCAAGATTTACACCAAGTTGTCAATACATTGTCACAGTATGGGCGAGTGATTATTAGCTCGGAGTCTCCCCTACCTGATGATTTGCAGCCGCTACAGATGAAGGGGTCATATAAAGATATGTTGCATTTGCAGGCTTTTGCACGCTTGCTTTATGGAGAAAGCGCAACAATGGTGAGTGAGTGTGCGATGCTTGGTGTTCCGGCGATTTTTGTGAGTTCGTCAAAGCGCGGCTATATTAATATGTTGCAAGATAAATACGATATGGTTTATTCGTTTAATGCTGATGAGAATAAACAAGCAAAATCTTTAGCGAAAGCGATTGAATTGCTTGAAGATTCTGAAACAGGGACTATATGGCAGCAAAAACGTGAGAAATTATTGTTGGAGTTGATTGATGTGACACAGTATATTGTTGATACTGTACGGATTTACGCGAAATGTTGATGTATTTAGGATAATGACTATGCGAAATTATTTTAAGTGACAACCAGATACCCCCCCTGCACATTCGCTGCACTTTCACATGAATTTGATGAACGTTCATCTTGAATCGCATTATCAACCCTCCAGTGACTAGAGAGTCAAGAGGGTATTTTTAAGCTATTTGCACATTTCTAATAATGACACGACAATAACATAGTCGATTAACGTGATTAGCCATCTCTAGGTTTACAATTTCTTACGCATATTCCGATTGACCTAATCATACCGCAAGCCTAAACTAAAATAGTCAATATGTTTAACATTAAGGTTAGCATTCATGCAAATTCTGTATCTTGAAGCCGATAATTCTTGGCACGAAATGATGCAGATTAAGCCATTTGAAAGTAATCTATCGCACAAAAATAATCAGCGTTTGTACGAATTATGAACCAAAAATCGCCCGATAGTATGCGGCGCTTCTATCTCAAAGTGAATACGCGCATCACCTTACCCTTCTTGTTGATAACGATTATCGTAGCAGGGTTAGGTGTATTTGCTGTGACGCGCCTTATCACGACGACAATTGATGAATACCTCAGTCAGCAACTCATCAATAGCGCACAAGCCGCCGAAAATGCAATCGTCACGCTCGAAACAGAGCAACTCGCAGCCCTCCGTAGCATGGTTTTCACTGAAGGCGTTGCTGAAGCCATCATTGCAAACGATAGCGAGACCCTGAATGAATTAATCCCCCCGATTGTTGCCAACAACCTGATTGATACAGCCATTGTCTTTGATGCGAATGGTAATATCTTATATAGTGTCGGTTTTGATATTTTTGCAGGGCGATTAGTCAATAATCCTATCAGAGATGGTTTTCAGTTAAACAGTGTTAGCCGTGTTTTAGACGCAAATACAGATGGACTAGGCGATAAATTTGTCGATGTAGTCGCAGATGGAACAAGCTATCAACTCTATATAAGCGCCCCTGTCGTACTAGAAAATGACCGTACCATCGGCGCAATCGCTATCGGGCTTCGGAGCAATCGTATTATTCGCCGCCTGACCGAACAATCGCTTGCTAGTATCATTATCTATGATGAGGAAGGGAATATTCTCGGCACAACGTTTGTTGCTGCTGATGAATCGGATATCACTATCACCGCACAACAAATTGTGCAATTCCGCGCCCAAGTCGAAGACTATAGCCCAATTAGCGAAATCACCGTCGCTCAGATTCCCTATCGGACACTCTACACCGATTTTGACATTCGCAGTCAACGCATCGGTTTTATGGCGATTGCTCTACCCACCAATTTTGTCATCCAGCAAATCAGTGTGAGCCGTAATATTTTCATTGCATTGTTCGGGGGTCTATTTCTCGTAGTGGCTATCATCGGCATTATAGTCACACGGTCAATCGTTAAGCCGATAACGCGCCTTGTTGATGCCGCCCGTGCCATCCGCGAAGGAGATTTAAGCCATCGTACCGACCTTAAATTAGCAGATGAATTGGGAGAATTGAGTACATCGTTTGACCAGATGACAGACCATCTTGTCGCACGCCATCAAGAAGTTGAAGATTTATATGTCCAGCAATTAGAAGAAACGACGCGCCGTGATGCTATTTTATCGAGTATCTCTGACGCGGTGTTAGTACGCGGTACAGGCGACAAAATATTATTGGCAAATCCAGCCGCCCGTGACTTGATAGATAGTGTTCGCCCTCATGCCGATGAGTATCGTACATTTTACAATTTGCAAGCCCAGCCGCACCTCCTGACAGAGCCTCGTAAGGTGACTTTGCGTGATAAGCATTACAGTGTCTTGGCTACCCCTGTCATGACCCAGAGCCAAGAAAATTTAGGTTATATTCTTCTTTTCCGTGATATAACAGCAATGGTTGAAGCCGAGCGTCTCAAAGATGAGGTCATACTGCAACTCGCCCACGAACTCCGCACACCGCTATCAAGTGTACGCAGCTATGTTGAACTCATTCAACTCAATGAAAATGTTCACAACCAACAGAATCAAAACTCTCTTGATAAAACGATTGAACAGTTACAAATCTTGGAACACCGAGCCAATCAGGTCATTGATGTCAGCGCGATTCTGACCCATGACTTGCACCTCGAAATTGCCAATGTCAATATCACAACCCTTATTGATGATATCGCAGACAAATATTACCCACATCTTGAAGCTAAAAAGCAGCATATCGGTTTCAATTTCCCCCAAGAAGATGTCATTATTGAAGGCGATGTACGCCAGTTGCAAGATGTGCTAGACCATCTTATTCACAATGCCTCGACTTATACACGCGAAGGGGGTTGGATAGAAGTTACTGTAGAACAAAATGCCAGCCATGTCGATATATTCATTGTCGATAACGGCGTTGGAATTGCAGACGATGCGCTGGAGCGTGTCTTTGACCATCTGTATCACGGACAATCTGACACAGCTAAAGATGCTGATACACAGGGTTTAGGCTTAGGTCTATACATTAGCCGCGAAATTGTACAAGCACATCACGGTTCAATTAAATTACGGAGTCAACGCGACGTTGGCACAATGGTCACAGTCACACTCCCGAATAAACAACAGTCAGAGTAACGGTGGTTGAAAAATCCCCATGACTGACTCATCAACAGATGCACCCAACAAGACCAAAGACAATACTCGCGGATTGATATTATTGCTGCTATTGTTGCCTGTAATGTGTGGTGTGATTGTCTTGGCATCACAAATTGCTGCCAAGACTCGTGCGACAGGCATTGAAGGCACGATTGAGCCAATTGAAACAGCCGATTATAGCTCATGGGATAGAACCGTTTTTGCACCTATTTCGGCAGATATCATTACACAGGTGGTTTTAGAGATTGCAGCAACAAATGGAGACACCTCTTTTTTAGAGACTGCGACACAGGCTGCTATTGCAACCCATAACCAACAGACCGTTATCGCCCAAACACCTACCGCGACATCCACACCTAATCCATCAAATACCCCATTGCCAACGAATACAAATACTCCCATGTCGCCCTCGCCAACAGAAGCCCCTACATTAACAGATAAACCGACCTCTACGGAAAAACCAATTTCTACAGATGATGCAGAAAAAAATTAAAACATATCGCCATCGTAGGGACTGTGCGCCCGTTGTGGTCAATGACAGAATGAGGCATCCTCTACAATTTATGCACTAAGATGAAATGCACTTCTAAAAATTGGATACCTTGCTTTTTAATTTAGACTAGGCTAAACTATTGTATAGAATGGTAAAAACAATTTGAGGGGCAAATGATGAAATTTAATTTAACACGGCGAAACTTTATGCGTGCCGGTCTCGGTACACTCGCTGGGACGATTGGTGCAACCTTGTTTGGCAAAGGGGCAATGGCTCAAGACGGGGATGGTCAAGATGCTGATTCAGTACGCCAGCATATGGCTCACGGCAGCAATGGCATGGTAGGTCAGATGAATCCCGAAATTAACCAATTTGATACATTGCGCCTACTGACAGATTGGGATTACGGGGTTGAAAGTACACTCGAAAACGGACAAACCTTGCGTGAATATAATATTGTAGCAGTCGATTTGGATATTGAAATTGCGCCGGGTATCACCTTTCCAGCATGGACATATAATGGGCGAGTGCCGGGTCCAACGATTCGTTGTACTGAAGGAGACCGTATCCGCATCAATTTCCACAATGGCGGCACGCATCCGCATACGATTCACTTCCACGGTGTTCACCCCTATGGAATGGACGGTGTTCCGGGCGCAGGACCCGGTGAAATTTCACCGGGCGAAGCCTTCACCTATGAATTTGATGCTGAACCCTTCGGCTGCCATCTCTATCACTGTCATGCCCTGCCACTGAAACGCCATATTCACAAAGGCTTATATGGTGCATTCATTGTTGACCCCAAAGAGGGGCGACCCCCTGCTCGCGAATTCATGATGATGATGATGAATGCCTTCGATACCAATTTCGATGGTGGTAATGAGATTTATGCGGTGAATACTGTCGGCTTTGAATACGCAAGGCGCATGATTCCGGTTAAAGTGGGCGAACGGGTACGGATTTATCTCATCAACATTACCGAATTTGACGCGATTAATTCCTTCCATCTCCACGCAGAATTTTTCGATTATTATGACCACGGCACAACCCTTGAACCCACGCTCAAAACAGTCGATACGATTATGCAGGTACAAGCACAACGCGGCATCCTTGAATTTTCTTATCGTTGGCCAGGTGAATATATGTTCCACCCACATATAGCCGAGTTTGCCGAATTAGGTTGGATGGGTATGTTTAATGTCGTCGAACCAGAAAACTTCGCCGAAGCACTAGAATCTGTCGGTTTGGATGAAGAATGGGATATATTGGCGACCAATGGCAGCACTGTTCCATGGCAAGGTGAGGAGGCTTCATCATGAGCGAGCAAGTTCAATCAACACCTCAACCGACAAGCAGCTTATCCGGCATTGTATGGGCATTAGCCTTAATACCACTCGTCCTACTCGGCATTATCTCAGCCTTGATTGTGCAAACCAACGGCGGCTTGAGTGAACTTGTAGGACCCCCTCTTGAGCAAGTGAATATTCAGCGCATCACCTTACCACAGTCTGGGCAAATCGTATTAGAAATTGTCAATGATGGACCACAAGAGGTCACTATTCCGCAAGTGATGGTTGATGAAGCATACTGGCAGTTTTCCGCCGAACCATCAACGACTATTCCACGCTTTGGCAGTGCCACTTTCACGATTAATTATCCTTGGGTCTATGAAGAGGCACATCAAATTGTTCTCATTACCGAACTTGGTACCACATTCGACGCGGAGATTGCTGTGGCTGTCGAAACACCGCAAGCCAGCACAGAGTTATTCTTGCGCTTTGGTTTAGTCGGTGTCTATGTCGGTATTGTTCCCGTACTTTTGGGAATGCTCTGGTATCCGTTCATGAAACGTCTCGGCACACAGGGTATGAACTTTGTGCTGTCATTGACGATTGGCTTACTTATTTTTCTGGCAATAGGCACATGGCTTGATGCCGTGGAATTTGCCAACGAACTGCCCACCTTCTGGCAAGGTGTCCCGATGGTCATATTTATCGCCTTGATGTCTTTGGGCATATTGTTGGTACTTGGTGCAGTACGCGGCGATAATGAAACAACCCCACTTGGCATTGCTTATCGAATCGCGCTTGGCATCGGCTTACATAATCTCGGTGAAGGGTTAGCGATTGGCGCGGCTTTTGCATTAGGCGAGGCAGCACTTGGCACTTTCTTGATACTGGGTTTCACTATCCACAACATTACAGAGGGTGTCGGTATTGCAGCCCCGATTGTCCGCAAAAATCCGGGCTTACAACACTTCGCAATGCTATTATTATTAGCCGGTGGACCTGCTCTTCTTGGCACATGGATAGGCGGATTCGCATTCAACCCAATATTGGCAACCATTTTCCTAGCGATTGGTATTGGTGCGATATTGCAAGTCGTTTGGGAAGTTGGCAAATTGGTCGCTCGTGATAATGCGCGGCTTAATCAACCTGTTGTTAATTGGGTGAATCTGAGCGGCTTGGTCATTGGGATCCTCGTGATGTATCTGACAGCATTCCTCGTAAAATTCTAGAATTTGCATCACAATACAGGTATTATTGGGGTATCTTGCAATATCCCAATAATGCTCATTGCAAACTATCCAGCCCTATAGGAGCAACTTTCATGGAATATAAATTACTCGGACGCACGGGCGTTACAGTATCGCAACTGTGTTTTGGCACGATGTCTTTTGGCGATACAGCCGATGAAAAAATGTCTGAAGCAATGTACAAACGCTGTCGAGAAATTGGTATCAACTTTTTTGATTGCGCGGATGTTTACGCCGGCGGACGTTCGGAAGAGATTCTCGGTAAATTGATGGCAAACGAACGTGATGAATTGGTCATCACGAGCAAAGTAGCCTCGCCTGTTGATGGTGGCAGCATCAATAAGCGCGGTTATTCGCGGCGGCATGTCATGCGGCAAGTCGAAAAGAGTCTCAAACGGCTCAATACCGATAGAATTGATATCTACTTTTTGCATCATTATGACCCCACCGTGCCGATAGAAGAAGCTGTTCGCGCCTTAGATGATTTGGTCACACAGGGCAAAATCCTCTATCCGGCAGTCAGCAATTGGTCAGCATGGCAAACTGCACAAGCACTCAAAATTGCAGAATACGAAGGTCTTGCACGCATTGAAGTCTTGCAACCAATGTACAACCTCGTTAAGCGCCAAGCCGAAGTTGAAATTTTCCCCTTAGCACAATATGAAGATATTGCCGTGATTCCTTATAGTCCATTGGGGGGTGGCTTGCTGACAGGGAAATATGGCAAAAACAAAAAACCCGATTCAGGGCGCATTGTTGATAGTCAGATGTACACGAAGCGTTATAGCGAAGAATCATATTATGAAACTGCCGAAAATTTCACAGCCTATGCCCAAGAAAAAGGCTATCATCCGGCAACACTAGCCGTCGCATGGGCAATGGCACATCCCAGCGTGACAGCCCCAATAATTGGCGCACGCAACCTTGACCAACTCAAAGATTCGCTGGCAGCGCTGAATGTCGATATGACTCCTGAATGGCGTGCGGAAATGTCGGCACTCTCTTACACACCACCGCT
Organism: Anaerolineae bacterium; assembly: GCA_030950085.1. Lineage (GTDB taxonomy): Bacteria > Chloroflexota > Anaerolineae > Aggregatilineales > Phototrophicaceae > JAUZRW01. The sequence continues at coordinate 1,293 of JAUZRW010000090.1, read as the reverse complement.
TGCCAATGACCGCTTAGAAGAGCAAATCGGATAAGACCCTTTCGGGGTTTCATCGTGTCTCATACAAAATTGTACTGTGAACAAGAGTCTAGGGGCTATCAATGCTACTTTGTTAAACACGAAATTTTGTGGGCGCATGTCGGAATCTGCGCCCATTGTTTTCAATTAACCGCGTTTAGCCTTTGGTTTTCGTGTCAATATCATGCGACGTTTCATCAACCCAGCAATTAGTAGCAACACAGCTAATCCAACAATACCCATACTAACCGTCGCATATTCACGAGCAAGACGTTGGAGTTGCACGTATATAGGAAGGGGTTGTGGCTCAAGCGATTGACCTGTAAAAGCTGTCACCCGTGATACCCTTTCGTCACTTGCAGAATATGTAGCATCTTGAACGCCAAGGTAAACCGCTTGCAAGGTATCAGCCGAATCGCCTTCGGCAAAGAAGATATAGCGTCCGCCCATTTGCACTCGTGACCGACAATCTGCACCATCGCCAAAGCCAGAAATGGTCACAACCGCCATACCAGACCCTTTTAAGTAGCTATCAACTTTGATTTCGGCTTCGACAATCGTATTGCCCCACCCTATCGTGCCATCAAGCACTGTCCCAACCAGCACAAGTGGCGCATTTTCGATACGGTCTTCTAGCGTATATTCGAGTGCTTCTGGTGTTGGCGAACAAGCATAGGTTCGGACAGTCAATGCTGAACTGAACAACATGATTGCTGCTACCAAAAACAACACTCCCCATAATTTACGATTCAGCATAGTTCTTACCTCATCTCATCAAAGTCACTATATGATGTAAAACGTCTTATAGACGCTGATAGTTCCAGATTCATCTTCCATTTTATCACAAACAATCATTCGTCATTTGAGCTAATCTAGCGAAATTTGTAACTACCTCGACAATGCCACTTAATGAACTCGACTACAGATTTTCAATTTTTCGAGTACGAGATTTTCGGTTAATTGAATTATTGTCAACAAAAATCAAGTACAAAATTTACTATCTGGCATTGTAGAGCTACTCAGGTGGGCAATTTGAGTATAAAACCTCACCCTAAATCCCTCCCCGAATTCGAGGAGGGACTTAAAAACATTCTAAGACCCTTTGTAAACTTTTCGCTTTCGCGCTCTGTATCTATTCGTATCTATTCAGCTATCCATGAGATTGTGGAGAGCGAAAGTGAATAAAAGAAGTATACTAAAGTCATGCTGACAAAACGAGAAGAACTGGAACAACTGAATAAAGAAAGGCTTATTGACGACTATTTGCTACTGGAA
>JAUZRW010000009.1 GCA_030950085.1 Anaerolineae bacterium | reverse complement strand
GATTATTATGCCTTGATTCGACACGTTCAGAAAACCGTGTTACAAAAGCAAGGTATTGAGCTAGAATTAGAAATTGAGTTGCTTGGAGATTTTTGATGAAATCGTTGCAAAAGAACACTTTTACTTTTCTTATCGCGCTGGTCATTTTAGGCTTTTCATTTGTGTCATTCATGGATTTATCGGATGCACCCATTACTTCTCGTGTTGAGGCGGTGTGGACTTTGCTTGCCATCTTATTGACACTAGCAGGGTTGTTCATGTCGCCTGTGTTGATTCTACAAGCCTTGTGCAGCATGGTTACAGATTTGATGCAACCGACACTCAAGCAGAAACGTAAACGCCAAGAATAATCATCACTTGATGCTTGATACCTGAAGATTATGTTGAATACAAAAAGAGCTAATCTCTTCGGTTTCATGTTTGTTTTGCAAAACCACTTCATCCCCCGTACAAATTTGTCCTAATCGTGATAAACTGATAACAAAAACAGGACAAAAGCCTCATGGTATCAATCCGTGCAATCTACGAAAATGGCAAACTACGTCTGCTTGACCCTGTGGAACTACAGGAAGGGCAGGAAGTGAAGATTATAATTGTTCCCAAAGGTGATAATCTACAAGAACGATTCACTGGACGAATCCCTGATTTACATCCCGGCGGATTTTATATGAGTGAAGATTTTGACGACCCTTTACCAGATTCATTTTGGCTTGGTGAAGATGAATGAACCTCTTACTTGATACACATACCTTTATCTGGTGGGATAATAATTCTTTTCTACTTTCGCCAAAGGCATTTGATCTCATAAAAGATGAGCGCAATGAGAACACTATTTATCTGAGTGTTGTTAATGTTTGGGAAATACAAATTAAATCGCAGATTGGAAAATTATCATTAAATGCGCCTGTGGATGAATTGATAAAAGAACAGCAAGAAAAGAACGATTTAAGGATTTTACCAATTAACCTTGCTCATGCACTGAAAGTCGGAGATTTAGCACTCTATCACAAAGATCCATTCGATAGGTTGCTAATAGCACAGGCGATTGTGGAAGGTTATACACTGATTAGCAAAGACGATATTTTTGAGCAATATCCTGTCTCGGTAGTTTGGTGATTTTGCGAAAATGTGACAAATGAGTATCATTATAGTTAAAATATTGTAACATCAGATAGGAGCAACCCAATTTGGCACGCGAACGACGACAGCGCGACAGAAATTACACCGGCATCTTGCGAAGTGGTCGGGGTCGCAGTGAAGAACGTGAAATCAATCAAATTGAAGGGCGTAGTCGCAAATTTAGCTGGCGTATCGTCAGTGGCTTGATTGTTTTGGCATTGTCTGGTGTGCTGGTCTTGTTTTTCTATTCCGATATATTTTATGTCCATAGTATCGCTGTCGGTGGAACGCGCTATATGACGGTTGAAGAAGTTTTTACCTATACGAAGATTGCCGATAAACATATTTTCTGGGTACAACCAGATGAAATTCGCCAAAATTTGATAAATAGTGCTGAGACAGTTGCTGATGTACAAGTGCGCGTTTCTTGGCCTCCGAATATGGTGAGTATCATCATTGAGGAGCGTGAACCTGCACTGGTATGGGAGCAAAACGGCGTGGCTGTCTGGATTGATATTCAAGGAAATATCATGCGGCAGTATGAAGACCGTCCGAGTTTATTGACAGTCGTTGCAGATGACCCACTAATTGAGGGTCCGTTGACTGGGGATTTGTTGGATGAAGATATCATTTACGGGGTACTGCAATTACAAGAGCTGCTTCCCGAAGTTGAGGTATGGCGTTATGGTACAACACATGGACTCGGCTTCCGTAATGCTAATGGTTGGGATGTTTGGCTAGGTGTCGGGGCAAATATGGCAGAAAAATTAGAGATTTATGAAACACTCACATCCGATATAATTGCACGCGGCATACAACCCGGTGAAGTATACATCGTAAACCCTGATGCGCCATTCTATACAGTGTTATGGGGGCGCTAGGGAGAGAATATGAATGAAATTGTTGTTGGGCTAGATATTGGCACACATAAAATCTGCACGATTGTTGGGGAAGTTCGCCCAGATGATATTTACGTTCTAGGCGCTGGAATTGAACCGAGTCGTGGCATGAAAAAAGGTGTTGTCAATGATGTACAGGCGTTAATTGCGGCTGTTTCAGCTTCCGCTCATAAAGCAGAAAAATCAAGTGGCTATCAGATTCGGCGTGCCTTTGTCAGCATGGCAGGGAGGCATATTGCCTCATTGACAAGTCGGGGAATGACGGCTATTAGCAGCACCCGCAGTATCCAAGAAGAAGATTTAGACAAAGTAATGGATAATGCACGGGCGATTGCCATTCCTCATAATCGGGAAGTATTGCATGTTGTCCCACGCAGTTACACCCTTGATGGTCAAGAAGGGGTTCGGCAACCGATTGGGATGCACGCTTTCCGCTTAGAAGTGGACGCACATATCATCACGGCTTCGGCAACGAGTATCGCCAATTTAGAACAAGCGACAGAAGGCGCAGGTATTTTCGTAGACCGCTTTATCTTGAACCCCTTAGCTTCTGGAGATGCGGTTTTAACTGAGCAAGAGCGAGAAAGCGGTGTTGTGGTGATTGATATTGGGGGTGGTACAACTGATATAGCGATTTACGTTGAGGGCACTGTTTGGCATACGGCTGTGATTGATATTGGTGGCGACCATGTAAGCCAAGATATCACCTACTGGATGCACGTCCCTTTTGAACTAGCGGAAGATGTGAAGGTCAAACATGGACATGCCAACCAGAAAACCGTGAGTGCCTTAGAAACATTCCTCGTTGAGCCATTTGGTGATGGAATGCCACAAGAGGTCAAACGGAAAGACTTAGCTATGGTGATTGAGGCACGGGTCGAAGAAATGTTTGAACTGGTGCATAAAGAAATCAAACGCTCTGGCTATAATGGTTTACTGCGTGCTGGTGCAGTCATTACAGGGGGTAGCTCACAGATTGAGGGCTTGAAAGATGTGGCTGCTACGATTCTGAAATGTCCTGTTCGCTTAGCCAAGCCAGAAAAACTCACCGGTATGGCAGATGCACTAAAAAACCCCTCCTATAGTACCAGTGTTGGCTTGTTACGCATGGGCTTAGACTTTGATATTGGTTATGAGATTGATGATAAGTTATCTTCGGGGAATGGTAGTGGTTTTGCTTCATTGTTGAGCAATTTTTTGCGGCGATTGTTGCCCGATGATAGTGGCGAATAAAAAGGTGTCAAAATTGCTCGAAATCGTTATAATACAGTTCATTGATAACGAAAATATTGCAATCTGTATCACAAATAGGAAAAATCAAACGATATCCTAACCATTAGAACTGGTACTCTCGGTTGGTTGCAGACAATTTTGTAATGCGTACAATAGGAAATGAAGCCGATTTATAATCTGGCGGATAGGATAAATAAGGACGCTCACTTATGGAAGATTTCGAACTGACAGCAGGCGAAAATACCGCACAAATAAAAGTCATTGGTGTCGGTGGCGGTGGCGGTAATGCCGTCAACCGCATGATAAACGAAGGACTCGGCGGTGTCGATTTTATTGCGGTCAATACAGATAATCAAGCATTAATGCTCTCAAAAGCGAAAGCCCGTGTTCGCATTGGCGAAAAATTAACACGCGGACTTGGCGCAGGTGGTAATCCTGAAATTGGTCGTAAAGCAGCCGACGAAAGTGTCGATGACCTCTACGAAGTGTTACGGGGTGCAGATATGGTCTTCATTGCTTGTGGTATGGGCGGTGGGACAGGGACAGGTGCTTCGCCCGTAATCGCCCAGATTGCCAAGGAATTGGGTGCATTGACCATTGGTGTTGTGACACGCCCCTTTACGTTTGAAGGCGCACGTCGGATGCAATTTGCCAATGCGGGTATCGAAAGTCTGAAAGATCAGGTCGATACATTGATTGTTATCCCGAATGACCGTCTGTTACAAATGGCGGATAAACGGGCGACATTGCAACAAGCCTTCTCATTAGCGGATGATGTGCTGCGACAAGGTATTCAGGGTATTTCCGAACTGATTACTGTTCCGGCATTGGTTAATCTCGATTTTGCTGATGTACGGACGATTATGTCCGAAGGTGGTGCAGCATTGATGGCTGTAGGGCGTGCGGATGGCGATGACCGTGCGCGTAAAGCTGCGGAAGCTGCCATTACAAGTGGCTTACTCGATGTCACAATAGATGGCGCACGCGGTATCTTGTTTAATATCACGGGCGGTCCCGATATGACCCTCTTTGAAATTAATGAAGCGGCTGCCATTATTAAGGAAAGCGCCCATCCGGATGTGAATCTCATCTTTGGCGCACAGATTGATGATAGTATGGGTGACGAAGTTCGTATTACAGTCATTGCGACAGGTTTTGAACAGAGCCGTGTTGAGCGTCGTATTAATTCAGAACGGTCACAACAACTCCCATTACAACGGTCTCAACCCGGTGGTAGTCATCCTGCCGAACGCTCAAAGCAATCGGTAGAGCGACAACAACCGCCTGTACAGCGACAAGTGACTCAATCACCGCCGCCACCCCCACAAACACCGATTCAGCAACAACCTCTGCGTTCGGTACAACCAAGTGAACCGCGTGTCTATGGTGATTACAACGATGATGACCGTGATATTCCGGCATTTTTGCGTCGCCGTAACACGAATAATGATAGCTGATGACACAATCTGAACAACATTGACAGGGACATCAAGCTATGTCCCTGTTTTGCTATACTTATCACCTAGTTACATTAACTGACCCTCTACGCTTTCTAAACGCTTTTTGTGAACTGTTTCACGTATATATTTTGTTGCATGTTCAAACAATCTTCTAACCAAACTCGTCCCTAATTTTAGTGGACAATTGTTCCCCAACGTGATATAAAAAGAGTACCTTCTATGGTAAAGAAGCATCTAGGGAAAGTGCGGCGAAAATCCGCCACTGACGCGCAACGGTGATAGTCCGAGTACCTAGCTTTGCCCAAGTTTACATTACCCTTCGCGCTTAAGGGTTGTCAGCATGGAAGCATCGAACTGTAGTCCATCTCATCATACAAGATTGCAGTCCGTTACCTTCCCTTGTCATAGAAAATTTATCAAATCCATATAAACGGGCTGTTTTTGTGTGTCACCAACAGCACCGCAGGATTTTATTCTCTATTCGCAGACACATTATGAATGAATCGAGGTCGGTATTTATGGTTCAGCCAACTGCATCGAAGCGCAATGCGCTCCATGATTTGGGCTACAAGATTTTCCTTGACCGTTATGCTCAAAAAGATATGACGCGTGAGACCTTAGCTGTGGGTGATACAGTAATTGTCGTTATTAACCCACGAACCGGACAGCGTGAAATCGGCACAGTGGAAAAAATAGACTTGCCGAAAGTGAGGATAAAACTCAATGACGGCGAGGTGGTGGAGCGTGATATTGAACACGTTGATAAACCACTCGAAACTGACCCTAGCCAAATGATGGATAGAGTAGCACGCGGCATTGCAGAAATAGAAAAAACGCCGCAACTCCGTGAAAAATGGGCAGAAGAATTTCGTTGGTTGCTAGAAGATTGGAAATTTGTTCCCGGTGGACGTATCCTCACGGCGGCAGGCACAGAACAAGAATTAACTTTTTATAACTGTTTTGTAATACCAAGTCCTGACGATTCGAGGGGCGGTATTATGACAACCCTAACACAGATGACAGAAATCATGTCGCGTGGTGGCGGTGTCGGTATGAACTTATCAACATTGCGTCCACGTCATGCTTATGTGAAGGGTGTCAACGGACGTTCAAGCGGTTCGGTTTCATGGGGCGGGCTTTACAGCTTTGTGACAGGTTTAATAGAACAAGGCGGATGCTTTGGTCCCGATGAACGTATTATGACAGACAAAGGCTTAATTCCAGCAATAGAATTAGCTGACCGCATGGATGAGGACGAAGAGTTTTTCGCACATACGCATAAGGGGTTACGGAAAATCACAGCCCGTTTCCGTAATGGTGTGAAGCCTCTCTACGAAGTCACTACTGATAGAGGCTACAAAGTTCGCATCACAGAAGACCATAAAGTAGCTGTCTTGATGGATGGCGAAATTACCACCATGCCACTGAAATACCTACAAGAAGGCGACGAGATTCTCTTGTTGCTGGGCAATGGTAACGAAAGCGAAGAAGTCGTACTTAAACCTGTTGAATACCAACGCTCCATAATGAGTACCACACTTAATACAGATGTCAAAATCCCTGAGACAATGAATACTGATTTGGGGTATTTGATTGGCTACTCAATAGGTGATGGCTATGTCCAAATGGGGAGAAAAATAACATGGCATGCACCTAAGGCACTGAAATTAGCAACGGCAGATTCACATCCGACGATTCGTGAACGCTTAATTCGTATAACCGAAGAACAGTTTGGCTTGAATCCTACTATTGAAGATGGTGATGGCGCATGTGCCAAAGTCTCTATTTATTCTAGGATATTAATCGAATGGCTCATTCAGAATAATCTTTTAAAGGCAAAATCTGAATACATTCGTGTGCCAGAAGCAATTTTCCGTTCACCTTCATCCGTACAACTAGCTTTTATTGCTGGTTATTTTGATGCTGATAGCAGCAATCGTAAACGTAAGGGTGGGTACGGTATTGATAGTATCAGTCGTGAAATGCTTGAAGATGTACAGATTCTGCTTGGAATGAATGGTATTGTATCTCGCTTACATACGACTGAGCGTCCGCAAGAAAATTGGAAAACGATTTATCGCTTGACTGTTACAGGTTCAACATTCCGTCAACGTTTTGCAGAACTTGTCCCTGCTGAGAAAGTTTCAGGCGATAATGGCAAGCGCGATATGTACAACACCTATCCTGCCGAAGTTTGGACAGCTTTGAGTGAGCGTTCCAAATATCGTCAACGTATTTATGACGGGCAGTCGGCACGTATTTCGACAACCCAACTAAAGAAAATCCGCACACGTTTGAATGATGATGGTCGTGTTGAAAGCGCCGAACGTATTCAAAATATGCTCAATACAATGCCAGATACTATCACGTCTGTTGAACTAATTGGTGATAGCGAAGTCTACGACTTTGAAGTTCATGATGTACATTTAATTAGCGGAAATGGTATCTATACCTCAAATTCGCGGCGCGGTGCTTTGATGTTAATCCTCAATGATTGGCATCCTGATGTGTTTGACTTCATCAATAGTAAGCGTGTGGCTGGGCAAATCACCAATGCCAATATCAGTGTTGGGGTGTCTGATAAATTGATGGAGGCAGTGAAAAACGATGGTGATTGGGATTTAGTCTTCCCTGATACTAGCGACCCCGATTATGACGAACTATGGGATGGCAACCTTGATGATTGGTCTGCGGCTGGACGCAAAGTCATTCACTATAAGACTATCAAAGCGCGTGAATTATGGGATGCTATCATCGAAAGTGCGTGGGAATCTGCCGAACCCGGTGTCTGGTTTCGGGAACGTAGCAACAAAATGTCTAATAGTTGGTACTTTAATCCGCTAATATCCACAAATCCTTGTGTTACGGGTGATACATTAGTTGCAACTGAATATGGTTATACCAAAGCCAAAGATTTAGAAGTGGGTATGCAAATTCGTACCCCAGCAGGATTGAAACCAATTGAAAAAATCTACAATAATGGCGTAAAGCGTATCTGGCGTGTGGAATTCTCAGATGGTGGTCATCTGGAATGTACTGCCGATCATAAATTGAAAGTCGTTCGGGATAAAAGGTTTGAGTGGGTTGCAGTCCAAGATTTACATGAAAAAGATAGAATTCTTGTGATGGCGAATGAAGCATTTGGTTCTCGCCAACGCTTACCTGAAAAAGCTATCAAATATATTGAAAAACGCGAACTCAATGTCCCTGACTACTATGACCGCAATCTCGGCTTTATGATGGGCGTTGTTATAGGGGATGGCACTCTTCGTAAAGTTAAGAATAATAATAGTCATTCATACCAATGCCGTGTTGCTTTTGGAGTACATGAGCAAGAATGGTTAGAGTTGTTTCGGCAGCGTGTTGAAGATATGGGAATTCATACACATATTTCCCATCAGCAGAAAAATATCCCGCAACCTGATGGAACGGTTGTCGCTCATCAAGCTACTAGCTTAGAATGCTATAAATTGGCAACTTTTTTGGCGAATCTTGGTATGCCTACTAACGTCAAATCTCCTGCAAAAAGTATTGCTGAGGATTTTATAAGACTTGACCGTGAATTTATTGCCGGTGTGTTAGATGGCTTATTTTCTACAGATGGTGGCGTGGATATGAATCAAAGTAACCCTATGTTGCGCTTCCACACCTCATCATATGAATTGGCTCAACAAGTGCGTTTGATGCTGTTGCAATTCGGCATTCATGGGCGTATTTACTCATCAGAGCGTGATAAAGACCTAACATATGATGGTCGGAATATGTACGGCACAGGTATCAAATACGATGTACTTGTGATGAATGAAGGCATTCCACGTTTCTATAGTGAGATAGGCTTAAGCCATCCTGAGAAAGCTGCGAAGGTCAAGGATATCGCTGAGAACACCTATTTTATGGGTGGAACATGGTTAGCAAATATTGTATCAGTAGAAGATACAGGGCGTGATGAAGAAGTCTACGATGTTTATGAACCAGATACAATAACATGGATTACTAATGGATATGTAAGTCTGGATTGCGGCGAACAATCGCTTGGTGGTTGGTCGGTTTGTAATCTTGGTGCTATTAACTTAAGTAAGTTCTATGATAATAACACAGATGATGTGATGTGGGATGCGTTGGATAAATCAGTTCGCGTTGCAACCCGTTTCCTAGATAATGTCATCGACACAACCCCCTATTTCTTTCAACAGAATGCAGATATGCAATTATCGGAACGGCGCGTTGGTCTCGGTACGATGGGCATTGCCGAATTGATGCTGAAATGCCAAATTCGATATGGTAGCGATGAAAGTGTTGAATTCATTGAGAGAGTCTATAAGACGATTGCTTGTGCTGCCTACGAAACATCGGCAGAGCTCGCCGCAGAAAAAGGTGCATTCCCACAGTTTGACGCTGAGAAATTCCTCAAAAGCGGTTTTATGAAGCAAATGCCGGATAGTATTCGGGATATTGTTTCACAAAAAGGAATAAGAAATGTCACACTCTTAACACAGGCCCCTACCGGAACGACCGGAACGATGGTCAATACAAGTACAGGTATCGAACCCTTCTTTAGCTGGGTGTATTATCGCAAATCGCGCTTGGGTTTGCATGAAGAGCAATCGCCTATTGTGGCACAATACTATGAAGACAATCCTGATGCGACAGAATTACCGGATTACTTTGTCACAGCAATGGATTTAGCGCCGCGTGAGCATGTCAAAGTGCAAGGGGCTTTCCAGAAGTGGATAGATTCGGCAATTAGCAAAACGTCGAATGTTCCCAATCATTACACTGTCGAGCAAGTCAGCGATTTGTATATGTATATGTATGATATCGGCTGCAAAGGCGGCACAATCTATCGTGATGGTAGTCGTGATGAGCAAGTTCTGATGCTCAAAGGCGATGAACGCGCTGAATCTGAAATGGAGGTGGTCAAAAGTAAAACGACAGAAAAACAAGAGCCGACGACCACGCCGCATCGTGTTTATCCGCGCCCGAATGTGCTAAACGGGACGACAGTACGCTTTAATACCCCGTTTGGCAAGTCATATATCACCATGAACAGTGATGAACTCAATAACCCGTTTGAGGTATTTATCACGGTTGGCAAAGCAGGTAGCGATATTCAAGCCGATGCTGAGGCATTAGGGCGCATGATTTCGCTGCAACTTCGCACGACTGCACCGCATAATCGCCGTGAAATGCTGAAACTCATCGTGGAGCAATTAGAAGATATTGGTGGGGCGCGTCCGATTGGCTTGGGTCCCAAGCGAGTATTATCACTGCCGGATGCTGTCGGACGGGCGTTGATGGAGCATTACATTAACGAAGACGAACCACAACAGTTGGGATTACCCATCAATGGAGGTTCGGTGGCTCCAAAAAAAGTAAACCCTCCGGTTGAAGACTCAGCCGATGAATTTGAAGTAATGAACGGCAACGGTTATCAGTCGCGTGCAGATATATGTCCGGATTGTGGCACAATCAGCCTCATTCGGGCAGAGGGTTGTCGCAAGTGCCTGACCTGTGGTTATAGCGAGTGCTAATCTGATTTGAATCAAAAAACACCGTCAAAGCTGGCGGTGTTTTCTATTTATGATAGCAACGAGAACTTGGCTTTAATGGTCTCTATGCTAGGCAGAAGGGGTTAAATAATATGACCTTATCTCATTAACAAGGAGCGAATAATGACACAACTATCAGACAATGCTGCACTGATTATCATTGATGTTCAACAGGGCTTCGACTTTCATACCGCTTATGGCACGAATCGCAATAATCTACAGGCAGAGGCAAATATCGCTCGTTTGCTCAACAAGTGGCGCACCCTAAAACGCCCGATTTTCCACATCAAGCACAATAGCACCGAAGCAGATTCAGCATTACGTCCGGGACAAGTGGGCAATGACATTAAGCCGGAAGTCGCGCCACAAGGGGATGAGCCTGTTATCGGCAAAACAGTGAATAGTGCGTTCATTGGCACAGATTTAGAACAGCGATTGCGTGATGCCAAAATTCAGCAAGTAGTGATGGTCGGTCTGACAACGAATCATTGTGTGAATACAACAACGCGCATGGCAGGGAATTTCGGCTTTGAAACGTATATCGTCTCGGATGCTACTGCTGCGTTTGACCGCGCCGGCATTGACGGCACGGTCTATGATGCTCAATTGATTCATGATACATCGCTTGCTAATCTCGCTGGAGAATTTGCCATAGTCATTACAACGGATGATTTGCTATAACGAAACTTGACATATCACCCCTAAAATGTGATAAGATGGTGCTATCGTTAAACTATTTATTATGGGATAGAAAAATGACTCAAGTACCTCCATTAGATGAGTCGAACGTATCCGGCTATTTTAACCCACAACAACATATATTTTATATCCACTACAAAAATAGACTCTCAGCCGATGCTTCAACTAAAGCCTACGCATGGTTATTCAAATACGGCGTTCCAATGGGAAATACAATTCGGGCGTTCATCTTTGATTTCACAGCAGTCAAACGTTTCCAACGAGATAATACCCGTGCAACCCAAAATCAGAGTCGACGAGCGAATGCAACGGCTGACCTCAGTGCTATTCCTGCGGCACTCATTGTAAAGACACCCTATCAAGAACAATTGGTGCTGTTATCTATGAAGGCAAACAAAGTCGAAGAACGCACGCGCATCTGTCATTCGCAAACCGAAGCTCATAAATTCATTATAGATTTTCATAAAAAGTACCAGAATCAAAATGCCGCACAAGAAAGCTAATCTTATAGCAATTATGTCCTTACTGCCCGATAAATAATAGACTATTAAGCCTTTTTCATTATACTATTTTTTCACACCCGTTTGAAATGAGAGTGGACTCTTTATGATGAAAAGGCTGGTAAAATCACGTTATTGGGCTTGGTTATGGCGCTCCATGCTGATTGTTTTTGTGGGTTGGCTAATCTTCGTTGTCGGATTGGTCGGCAACATTCATTTGACAGGTAATCGAGATAATGCACAAGAAGCGGATGTGATTATTGTTCTTGGTGCTGGATTCAATCGTGACGGAACAGTGGGTAGTGCCTTGTGGCGACGGTCTTATCGTGCCGCGCAATTATGGCATGAAGGCTACGCTGATGTGATTATCTGCACAGGTGGACAATCGGCTAATCAGCAGCGCAGTGAGGCTTCAGGATGCCAAGAAGTTTTGCTTGGTGAAGGTGTTTCTCCACAAGCGATTACCTTAGAAGAGAACAGTCGTAGCACCGAAGAAAATGCCATTCATAGCCGCGATATTATGGAGGCTAATGATTGGCAAACAGCTATTTTAGTCAGTGACAGTTTTCATGTTTTACGTGCCAATCTCATTTTTGAATTGCATGAATTTGATGTTGTGCTTAGTCCTGTACCCTCGCGCTGGTTGCGTAAATCCTTCTATCTACCGATGGTTGGGCGTGAAGTCGTGGCATTGCATTGGCAATTCGTTAAAGACCTATTGAATCTCCCATTCACACAAGTTCCAATATTGGCTATCTACAACAAACCCTAAGCATAGGGCTATCGTCAGGCAGTCGTGCATATCGCCTTTTCGCACATCAGCATATAATTGAGATATCAATATAATGCTAGTTTTGTGGGAGATATGATGCGACGGATAATCTTTTTTGTAGCAGCTTTATTGGTGATGGCGTTGACTGTACCGCAGTTAGTTGCCCAGCAGAATGACGGTGTTACCAATCCGGTGATGCAAGTGGTTGATAGCGAACCGTTACTCGGTCAGGAACTTGGTCTATCTGATAGTATTTCGCTTTACTTTGACCATTTGCTCGATTGTACGACAATTGGGTCGGCGTTTAGTATCACACCATCGGTAGCAGGCAATTTAAGCTGTGATGGTGCGAGCCTGACATTTACGCCTGACAATGATTTTGAACGTGCGAATACCTATCGCATTATCCTAAATGACGAACTTCGTAGTGTTGATAATGCAGCACTGCTAGAATCCTACGTATTAGAACTGGATACAGTCGGCTTCGTCGCGGTGTCGGAGACATTTCCGGCGGAAAGTGCTAGTGGTGTTCTCACCGATACCCCGATAACGATAATCTTCAATCGTCCGGTTGTGCCACTGCTCATCTATGAAGAGCGCGACACCTTACCTCAACCGTTAACCATTGAACCTGAAATTGCAGGAACAGGTGAATGGCTAAATACGTCAATTTATGTATTCACGCCCGATGAAGCACTTATGGGTGGGACGACTTATGCTGTGCGTGTCAATGCTGGTTTAGAGGCGGCAGACGGCTCGGTCATGCCAGAAGATTATTTCTTCATCTTTGAGACTGAACCGCCGCAAATTACTGAATTTTATCCAAGAGAAGGCGCGAGTGGCTTGCGTTTGGAAAGCACAGCGCAAGTTATTTTTAGCCAGCCGATGGATACTGCCAGTGTTGAATCTCGTTTTCGCTTAGAAGCCGCAGAATCACTTGAAGTTGTTTCTGGGGCATTTGAATGGAATGACTTCAACACCGGATTCCGTTTTATCCCTGATGATAACCTAGCAATCAGTACCGTCTATCATGCTGTTCTTGATGCAGGCATGTTGGGTGAAAATGGTGGTGAAATAACACAAATGCTGGATTGGTCTTTTAGCACCGTGCCGTTTCCCTCAATTACGGGAACAAGTCCGCGTGATGAGTCAACAAATGTGCGGCCTTATGGTGGTTTCCAAATTTATTTTTCATCGGATATGAATGTCGAAACACTGGAGGGGAAAGTCACAATTTCGCCGGCGACGATTACTGAGCCGCGTTTTCGCTATAGTGAATATGGTGAAAGTTATGAAGTTACTTTCTTGCCGTATCCCAATACAACCTACACCATCACCATTGAAGGGGGTATGGAAGATATTTATGGCAATGTGATTGAAGAGGGGATGACATTCTCTTATGCGACGGGCAGTTATGGCTCAGAAGTAAATCTTGTGACATCGGGACCCATTGGTTTTTATAATGCCCAACGTGATCCGACACAAGTTTTTGTCCGCTATCGCAATATGGATGAATTCGACCTGACACTTTACGATGTGCCTTTGCAACGCTTCGGTAGCTTCGTACTGAATCGCCAGAATTCAACTTATGATATTTCTTATGATTTTGACACATTTGATATAGCCGTTCTCCGTAATTGGACGGTCAATGGTGCGGGTGTGCCAGAAAATGCGATGCGCTTTGACTTACTCGAATTCAACTCTGGACAAGTGGCGAATGCCGTAAGTTGCTCTAGTTCGTTGCCGTCGCGCCTTGTCGTCGGCGATACAGCGATAGTCATCACTGAACCTGACCCTGTACGGGCGCGGTCTGCCCCGACAACAGGTGATATTGTCGATTTGCTCTATCGAGATTATGCCTTATCCGTGCTTGAAGGACCTGTTTGTGCGGATGATGGGCTTATCTGGTATCGCGTACAGTTGCGTGATGATAGGTCAGCGTGGGTTGCCGAAAGTGTCGGTGGTGAGTATCTGCTCGGCAATGCGAATCTCGGTACAACCGCTCCCGTCGAAATTTCGGTAGGCGAAGGTGACGGACTCGAACCCGGTATTTACTATCTCCGCCTAGATTATCAAATTGGTGACCGTGCGCGACAAATTGGACACATGATGGTGGTATCATCGGCAAATTTGCTGGTGAAACAAACGATTGATACAGTCATGGTCTGGGCAACCGATGTTCAAACAGGTGTGCCTATCGCCAATGCACCGCTCACAATTTTTAGCGAGGGGATGGAAGTCATCGCTACAGGCATAACCGATGAGAGTGGCTTGCTCTTTGTCGATGTGTCACAAGTGGTTGATTTATACAGTCGCCGCCTTGTGGTGCTAGACGATGGCACAAACTACGGTATCGGTTGGTCAGAGTGGACAGACGGTATTAATCCCTATCAGTTCGGGCAGAGTTATGATTTTTACCCGACGAATTATCGCATCTATGTCTATTCAGACCGTCCCGTTTATCGTCCGGGACAACCTGTTTACTTTAGGGGCATTGCGCGTTCTAAAGATGATGTGAGCTATACACCACCAGACAACGAGACGATTCTCGTCACCATACGCGATGATAGTGGCGATACGATTTTCTCTGAAAATTTGCCATTGTCTGAATATGGGACATTTAGTGGACAGATTGACCTCGCCGATGATGCAGGCTTAGGTTACTACTATGTCAATGCCTCACTAGAAGGACGTAGCCGGTATGATAGTCCATCCGGTGGCGTGAGCTTCACTGTTGCCGAATATCGCCTGCCCGAATTTCAGGTAGACGTGACCGCCGAACCCTCTGAAGTTGTACAAGGTGATATGGTTCGTATGACGGTTGATAGCACCTATTTCTTCGGTGGTTCAGTGAGCAATGCGACCATTGACTACACGGTTATCGCCACGAATTATAACTTCCGCTATACAGGTGATGGCTACTATGATTTTGTAGATTATAACTACGATGGCGGACCGAATGCCTATTATGCAGGCAGTTCGCGTGGTTCGATTGCTAATGGCACAGCCCAAACTGATGAGGCTGGCGAATTTACTATTGAGATTCCAGCCGAGTTGGGCGATGTCTCACAAAGCCAAATCTTCGCTATTGAAGCCACTGTGCGCGATGAAACGGGACAAACCGTTTCTGGACGGGGTAGAGTGGTTGTGCATCAAGGCGAAATCTATATTGGTGCGCGAGCTACTCGTTATGTGAGTCGTGAAGGGGAAGAATCGTCTGTCGAGATAAGGGCTGTCGATTGGGATAGCGAACCCGTTGCTAATCAAAATATAGAGGTTGAAGTTGTGCGCCGTGAGTGGTCTAGCGTGCAAGAACAAGACCCCAGTAGCGGACGTACCATCTGGACATACGAAGTAGAAGAAATACCGATTGCAGATGGCGAAGTGCGGACAAATGATGACGGTCTAGCAATCTTTGACTTTGTGCCAGATAGTGGCGGTTCATACAAGGTGATTATCACATCTCGCGATGAACACGGCAACGAAGTCCGTAGCTCAACGTTTGTCTGGATTAGTAGCCGACGCTATGTCGCATGGCGGCAGCAAAATAGCAATCGGATTGACCTCATTTCTGATGCGACAGATTATAGCGTGGGCGATACGGCTCAAATTTTGATTACATCGCCCTTTCAAGGGACAGCCGAGGCTCTCATTACAGTGGAGCGCGGCGATGTGCTGCATATGGAACGAGTCACGATGGATAGCAATTCCTTTGTTTACGACTTGCCTATCACAGACGATTTTATCCCGAATGTCTATGTCAGCGTCTTGATTATCAAAGGCGTAGATGAGAATAATCCGGTAGCAGCTTTCCGCATGGGTTATGTGCAACTCGGTGTTGATACCGAACGGCGTGTCATGAATATTGACATTACGTCGGATATTGACCGTGCCAGCCCACAAGAAACAGTCACTTACTCGATTCGTACAACGGATTGGGAAGGTAATCCAGTTCAGGCAGAACTTGGTATTGGTGTCACAGACCTTGCTGCGTTATCTTTAGCAGATTCCAATAGTCGCCCATTGTTGCCGTATTTTTATGGGCAGCAGAGTTTGGGCGTGCGGACATCCACGCCCTTAACAGAAAATACTGACCAACTAACACAAGAGACGCTAGATACAGTCAAAGGCGGTGGCGGTGGTTTTGCCATCAATGGCATTGTCGAAATTCGCGGCGAATTCATCGACACACCGTATTGGAATCCCACTGTTCAGACTGATTCTAATGGAGAAGCGTCATTTGATGTGTGCTTGCCGGATAATCTCACGACATGGCGACTAGATGCGCGAGGAGTCACATTAGCAGCAGATGGCGTGATGCTCGTCGGACAAGAAATATTCGACTTGCTCAGTACCAAACCAGTGCTGATTCGTCCCGTCACACCGCGTTTCTTCATTGTTGGTGATGAAGTCATTCTATCGGCGGTTGTGAATAACAATTCGCTTGAAGAGCAAGAAGTTGTTGTTAGCATTAATGCTGAAGGGGTGACTCTGCTTGATGAACGTTCGCAAGTGGTGACGATTGCGGCGGATAGTCGGGCGCGGATAACGTGGCGTGTGACTGTTGATGATGTCGAACAAGTGCGACTCTCATTTATTGCCGATGCAGGTAATTACACGGATGGCAGTATTTCGCCCGTTAGCCAAGATGATGAAGGCACATTGCCAGTCTATCGTTATGAAGTGCCGGAAACTGTCGGTACAGCCGGTGTTTTGGATACAATCGGTAGTCGTGTTGAGACGATTATGCTGCCGCGCCGTTTTGAAGTCACGAATGGCACACTGACTGTTCAAGTTGACCAATCACTAGCAGCAACAACCGTCGATAGTATTCTCGCGCTTGAAGACTCGCGCCGTGACTACTATTGGAGCATTGAACGCTATTCAAGCAGCATTTTGAGTAATGTTCAACTGCTACGGGCGGCACAAGTGACAGGTTTCAATGCCCCTGCCTTTGAGCGGCAACATAGTTTCTATGCTCAAACGGGCTTGCAAACACTGTATGCCTATCAACAGACTGATGGTGGTTGGAGTTGGAGTCGCCGACTAGACCGCCCCAGTAGCCCACTCACAACCGCTTATGCTTTGATTGCACTAGCTGAGGCGCGTTCGGCTGGCTTTGATGTACCGCGGCGTGTTATCGGTAATGGGCAAAGATATCTCATACAACAGATGCAAGTCGGCTCAATTAATCAACCGCCATGGCAAGCGAATCGTAATGTGTGGATGCTCTATGCGCTTGCCTTGTCCGGTGCGCCGGATGTGGCACGCACAGCCTCGCACTATGACCATCGTGATAACCTGAATCTCTATAGTCAGGCGCTCTTAGCCGAGACTCTGTGGTTGATTGACCCCACAGATACCTCGCGGACAGATGTATTGCTGACCAACATTCTCAGTCGGGCAGCGACGAGTGCGGCAGGTATTCATTGGGATGATAATCGTGACAGCTACAATTGGGGTTCTGATACCCGTAGCAATGCGATTATCTTGCATATGCTGACACGCCTCCGCCCCGAAAGTGATTTGCTGCCGAATATCGTGCGCTATCTCATCGTACAGCGTGAAGCGCGTTTCTGGTCAACCTATCAAGAGACAACATGGGTTGTGTGGGCAATGACCGATTATATGCTGGCAACAAACGAGTTAAACCCAGATTACAATTATGATGTATCGTTCAATGGCAATACCCGACTCGACGGGCAAGCGACTCCGTTAACTGCCCGTAACCAAGCGACACTCTTCATTGATATCAGTGAAATGTTGCGAGGCGAGGCTAATAATCTCGTTTTCACGCGCACCGGAACGAATGAAGGCAATCTGTATTACACCGCTTATCTGGAGGCTTATTTGCCAGTACCCGAAGTTGAAGCACTAGAAAACGGATTCTATGTTGAACGGCGTTTTATAGTGCCGGGTGATGAAGACCGCACACCAATAGATGAGGCGCGAGTCGGTGATATTATCGAGGCACGGGTGACGATTATCGTACCTAATTCAGTGCGTTTCGTATCGGTTGTGTCGCCCAATCTCGCAGGTGCAGAGGCGATTGACCCCAATCTGAATACCAGCGCCCAAGTTGGCACACGCCCATCCTTGAGTAATACCTCACGACGCTATGGATGGGGTTGGTGGTATTTCAGTGACATTGAATTTCGTGATGAGGCAGTTTATCTCACGGCAGACTTCCTCCCCGCAGGGACATACGAATTTGTTTATTCATTGCGAGTGGGCATAGAAGGCGCGTACAATGTCATTCCGGTGACAGCACAAGAAAGTTACTTCCCCGATGTCTATGGGCGTAGTGACGGACAATCCTTCACAGTGCTTGCGGCTGAGGATAATCGCTAAAATAAAACAAGTTATAGGGCGTAACAATGTGTGCGCCCTAGTATTTGATACATGATTTTCTGCGTATTTATGCTATCGTTGTTCGCATGATGACATTTTGCGGTGTATAACGAATATAATGGCGTTGAAGTGGAGGTGTTTTTTTATGAGTGAAGGTAAAACTTATGAAATGCTGTGGGATTGTCAATTCTGTGGTACGAAGCGTAATCTAGGATTGACGCATCGTTTTTGCCCGAATTGCGGTGCGCCGCAAAACCCTGATGCACGTTATTATCCATCCGATGAAGATAAAATTGAAGTCCGTGACCACGAGTACGTCGGTGTTGATGTGACCTGTCCGGCTTGTGGTGAGTTGAATAGCGCGGCGGCTGAGTTTTGTGGACAGTGTGGTTCACC
>JAUZRW010000089.1 GCA_030950085.1 Anaerolineae bacterium | reverse complement strand
TCGTACTCGTCTCGGTGCTGAAACTTTCTGTGATATTCGCAGTTATATCTCAACTGCCCGTAAACAGGGGCAAAATGTCATCCAAGTTATTTATGAGGCTCTGCTTGGACGACCCTTTATACCTACCTGAGCAGTTACGTTTGAACGAAGATTATTCGATGTCGGTGCATCTATTCACACAGCCAAATGCCGAGTCGCTGACACAAGATGATATGCTATTAGGCGAGTTTAGCTATCCAACCCGTGCATGGATTCCGAGATTACCTGTTCGCAATCGCTTTAGCTTACAAGTACCGCATGATTTAAGCAGCGGAGTCAGTTATCGTCTGGTGGCGATGTTATGGAAAGACAATGCGATGGATTCTATCCCTGCCAATGAAAGCGACCATGCCAGCCTGCTCAATAATCAGATTATTATCTTACAGGGGATGCCATCTTTGTCAGATACTGTGCCATCTGCCCCCGATAATGGCGCTTATCAATTTGCAGAAGGCTTTACACTACAAGGGTATGAGATTCCCGAAACACTGACTGTCGGTGATACTGTGACAGCCCGTTTTTGGTGGTCAGCCGAGCGTGATATCCAAAGCAACCTCACACAATTTATTCATGCCGTCAATATCGAAACAGAGGCATTATTCGTCTTTGACCAAATTCCCTTTGCTGGGCGTTTCCCGACATCGGATTGGATAGCCGACATGCACGAATTAGATGAATGGACATTCCAACTCCCTGCGGACATGCCCCCTGCGACGTATCGTATTCAGACTGGTTTGTACAATCCCGTCACGGGCGAACGAATGCCTGTCACGGATAGCAATGGTCAAGCGATACAAGATAATTCGATTGTCTTAGGCGAGTGGGTAGTCAGTGTAACAGAGTAATCCAAGGATGTATTTCAATAACTTTGGCAAAATGGGTTTAGCACATTTTTTCTGAGTGGATACAGGAGATGCTGTCGGAAATGAGGTCTGGTAGTGGCATAACGCTTCTACCACCTTCTTTAATCATCATTAGACTCTGTTTCGCTTTCCTCTATACCAAGTCTTCCACAGTCACCTCAAGCCATTTAGCGACTCTCAACATATGACCAACAGGCACATTATCAAGTGTTTCATAGCGCATCAGCCGTGAAATAGCTATCACCTGTCACGCCTGAAAAGTGAACTGCATAAACGGGCAGCGCGTGAGGAAGATGAAGACACACGCCGCGATTATTGGCGTTTGTACTATAAGGCGGTCAATGCTGAGTATGAAGTCCGCGAATTGGTGATGGATGCTGAAATCCGCCGCTTGCTCGAATTTGCTCTTGCTTATGGACATCTGCCCGATACATTGCTCGATGCTGATGAAGCGCATGGCACTGAGGATGAGCGTAACCATACATCTGATAATACGGTAGATGAGGATGATATCCCACTGTATCAAAAAGGGTTGTGGGATTAAAACCGCGATGGGCGAATCGAGTGCTGTTCGCCCATTTTGTCTCTCTCATTGCTATTTCGCGATAAAACCAACTCTCTTTACCAAAAAATTTGGGCGCGTACTATTCGCAAATTGTCCCTAATAAATCTAAGGTCAGCACGAGATACTCGATGTGATTCATGCCGTGTGTCGTGAGTTGCTGCCTACATTCCGCGAAAATTGCGCCAACAGAGTCAGTCAGAGTTTCCTCTGGCAATGCTTGAATAATTTGTACCAGCTTTTCAATGCCTTGCTGCATATCACCTTGTCCGAATGCCTCACTACACGTCATGATGAGTCGTTCAACATCCGCATCATTATCGCTTAAATCGGATAATTTCTTCTTCATGGCGAATACGGCTTGCGATATGTTGGTTGCCGCATCTTGTCGAATTTCGCGTCGCAAGCGAATGAATTGTTGTTCATTACCCACGATACGTGCCAGCGATAAGGCGAGTTCCATCCGTGCGCCGTCATTTTCGATGCTGTGCAAGAGTTGAATAATGGGTGCAACTGCTTCTTTGGCTTGTAAACTGCCCAAAGACGAGGCATAAGCCATCTGTAGCCCAACATCAGTTTCGCTTTCCAGCCGTGAGAGCAATTGCGGCACAATCGACGTATCGCCTAATGTCCCCAAGGCACGCGCACAATGCGCCCGAATCGAGCGATAGGGCGACTCTAATCCATCGCGTAAAGCAGCCTTAGCATGACTATCGCCTATACGACCTAATGCCCATGCCGCCAACACCGTCAGCGAAAGTTCTGTCCCGCGTAGCAAAATTTTTGTCAATGCCTCAACATAGCGTTCATCCGGTGGGTCACTCCGCGCAATCGACACCACCGCTTCAAAGCGCACGAAAAAGCGCGGGTCTTGCAACGATTCGAGCAATTCATCTATCGTCAATAGGCTATGGGCTTGTCCTAAACGTTCCGTGACAACAATCGCTTCATGTTCATCTTTGGTACGATAGTAGCGAAACATCGACTCGAATGCCATGAAGGGATTACCACGAAGAAACAAGCCTGCAAACTTACGGGTGCGGATATCCCCTTGGGGACGGATAAAGCGAAACATGACCAGCGCCAGTATCAGCAAGATTAAGCCACCGACAAATAGTGGCGTGTATGAATCAATGACGATGATTGACCATTCGCCCGATAATGCGATGAAAAAATCAAGGACACGCCCACCAATTAGTTGACTCAGCCCACCTACCAGACCGACCAAGCCATAATAAATGCCCATATATTCGGCTTTTTTATTATAGGGAACAACATTCACATACAACATCCGTGACGCACCAATGCCCCACATAATGACCGCCACACCTTGTACAAAAGCGATGGCGACGGCAAGCGGCAAACTGAGAAAGACACCACGCGGCAATAACAACCAACCGATTGGCAAGAGCATCATCAACCAAATACCAGAGAGCATCACCGGTCTACTGCCATAGCGGTCTGCTGCCCATCCTGCAAGATATGTAGCAGAGAGTGAGCCAATGAGTGTGCCATTTTGCAGCAGAACAACATTCCCATCACTGAGTCCGATTTGCTCACGCATAAACAGTGGCAAAAATGAAAACATAGGAGTCGTTGCCAGCATCACCAAGCCAAAGCCAATAATAAAGCGCACAAAGTTCGTATCGCGCAAAACCTTGAGAATATCTTTCTGTGAGATATTTTCTGCCTCTGTGCCGCGTGTCGATGCGCCGCCGGGTTGAAATGTCGATGCCCAAACTGCTATAAAGCCAAAAAAGACACCCACTGCAATTAATATCGTAAAGCGCCCTAAACCTGTCCCACGTTCCAAGACCCAACTCGCCACGATGACCGCAATAATCCCCATGATGTTAATCACGATATTGTTAATCGCTGAGTATCTTCCGCGAATAGAATTGGGTACAATTTCGGACTGCCAAGGATAATTCGCTGTTTCAGAAATTGCCCGACACAAGCCAAATAGCAGCACAATTGACCCCACAAAAAACAGGGTAAATTGGCTGCTAGAGCGCATGGCGACCCACGGCACCAGTAAGAGCAATAATGTGACAATTTTTCGTGTGCCAAAGAAGGCTAACCACGTTTTTTTGTAGCCGAAGCGTCCGACACTCGGCGCTATGATAAATGAAATGGCTCCCATGAACGGGAAAAATGACAATAATAAGCCGATTTGCGACTTATTCAGATTCAGTTCATTCAAGAACAAAATGAAGGCGGGACCAAAAAATGTGAATTGCACAAAGAAGGTATTGGCAGCCGCACGGATGTAATTCCAATGCAATAGTCGTATTTTCTCGGCATTGGTTGGGGTATTGTTCTGGGGTTGGGCGATATTTGCTGATGCCATTCGTGCTATCTTTTATATAAGCCATGAAACAATCAACCCACATAGTATATGTACTATGCAGTAATGTCTATAGAACCAGTGCATAGCAATTTTGATTTTTGACGGATATCAACAATGCAGATTCGTATGGGTGCATTTCAAGCCGGTGCAAAATCTAATCAAATCCTATTTCGTCTAAAACGTTGTGTTTTTGTAGGGGCGTACCCGCGTGTGCGCCCGTTGTTATTAACGACGGGATGACCCATGGGTCATCCCCTACAATTTATGCGCTAGATGAAATGCACCCCTTCGTACACATGCTGTTGTGTGCTGTCTGTATGAATGATACAATTTTTGTATAATACAACACTAGCAAAGAGGTCTTTCGATGAGCGATTTGACGACTGAGGATTTCATCTGGCAACTGAAAAATAGCCAAGACCCCGATGAACGACTCTATGCGGCGTTCAAATTAGGGCGCGAACGACGAGATATCGTTGTGCAGCCTTTGATTGATGCTATTCATGATGCTGATGTGATTGTGCGAGCGCGAGTCGTCGAGGCACTCGGCACACGGATTGAGCCAGAAGTTGTGCCACCGCTTATCAAAGCCCTCAAAGATGCCGATGCACTGGTTCGGCGGACTGCGGCAAAATCGCTCAGTCATATCAAAGACAGTCGTGCTGTTGCTCCCCTGTGTGACTTGCTCAAAGATGCGGATGAAACCGTTCGCGGTCAAGTGGCAGAAATGCTCGGTCATATCCCCTCATTAACAGCAGCAGAACCCCTCGTTGATTTATTTCTGCATGATAGCGATGCCAATGTGCGTTACTTTGCCAAACAGAGCCTATCCACTATTGGCACACCGAAAGTCGTTGAGGTCTTGCTCGATTCGCTGCAAAACGAAAGCGATATCAACGCCATTGTCGATGTGATAGAGATTCTCGGTCTCATCGGAGATAGTCGTGCCGAAAATGCTCTAAAGACTCTTGCCACTCATGAAGATGAAGGCATTCAAGAAATGGCACAATGGGCATTGGAATCGCTGAAATAGAATGGTGTTAGGCGGCATCTTGCAAAGCGCCTCATGAAGCGTTACAGTCATTTAATTGAATACTGATTCGATTTTGGGTGCGCCTGATGACTGATTCCCCTGTAACGCTTGTAGCTGATGATATTTACCAAGTGAAAATCCCCTTGCCCTTCGCGCTCAATAGTGTGAATGTCTATTTGCTGCGTGGTGATGTCGGCTGGACAATCGTAGATACGGGTATCAATACACAAATCGCCCGTGATACATGGCAAATTGCCTTTGATGAACTGAAAATTACGCCCCATGATATTGAACAAATCGTCTTGACGCATGTTCATCCTGACCACTTCGGATTAGCGGGTTGGTTGCAATCATTGGCAAAAGAAGCTGGGCGCGATGTGCCGATTGTGCTATCTCCACGCGAAGAACAAGCCGTACAAGAAATTTGGCTTGAAAAACTGGTGGTTGATTTTGTAGGGTGGTTGACAGCAAGTGGTATGACTGTCGCAATGGCAGAAGAAGTCAGCGATAGTATGACTCACACTCGCGCTATGACACGTCCGCACCCCACAGCGTTAACGCAACACAAAGCCGGTCAGCCAATTCGGATGGGGAATCGTACTTTCCAGACGATTCATGCACCGGGACATAGTGACGGTCAACTGATATTCTATGATGAGGCTGATAAATTACTGCTTTCCGGCGACCATGTGCTGATGAAAATCACCCCGAATATTGGCTTATGGGTCATGAGCGATCCGAACCCACTCGGTCTATTTCTGGATTCGCTGAAAACAGTCCGTGATTTGGATGTACGCCTAGCATTGCCCGGTCATAAATGGTTGATTGAAGATTGGCAGGGACGCATTGACGAAATCATTCATCATCATGACCTGCGCCTCAATCACACCTTAGAGGCAATTGAGGCGGGCAATCATATCCCGTATGATATTGCCGAACACATCTTCCCAACAGAACGCTTTACCGTGCATGAGTGGCGCTTTGCTGTCGCAGAGACATTCGCCCATCTCGACTATCTGCGGCGGCGTGGCAAAATCACACAGGCAGATGGCAAACGGCATTTTTCACTGGCGTAAGCTCAATTATCCATAAATTGGCGATACTCGGCGAGTACCGCGTCAGTATCGCCATCTATCATCATGAGACCGTTATCGAGCCAAATAGTACGCTCACACAACAGACTGATTGCCGCGAACGAGTGCGAGACAAATAGAAACGTGCGCCCTTCTTGCTTGAGATTCAGCATACGCTGAAGGCATTTTTCTTGAAATGCTGTATCGCCAACCGACAAGACCTCATCCAATAAGACAATATCGGTCAACAAGTGAATGATAATACTAAAGGCTAGTCTTGCCTGCATCCCAGACGAATAATCTTTAACCGGCACATCAATGAAAGTCCCAATGTCAGCAAAGGCGACAATATCATCCATCAGCACATCAACTTCTGTCGGAGACTTCCCGAAAATTGCGGCGTTGAGGTAAATATTCTTGCGTCCGGTCATATTATTGATGAAACCTGTGCCGATTCCAAGCAAGCTAGTATACGAACCCTGTATATGAACACGACCTGTTGTGGGGCGCATAATATTCGAGATAATTCGCATCAGGGTTGATTTTCCTGCGCCATTACGACCAATAATCGCCACTGATTCACCTTGCTGAACGGTGAAACTGACAGTTTGTAAGGCAGAAAATTGTTGCGGAGTCGCTATCGGCTGCGATGTTTGGAATGTTTGCTTGAGCATCTGTGTGAAATGCTGACGTAAGGTCATTTCTCGCTGTCGGTGCAGAGTGAACACTTTCGAGACATTTTTCACATCAATGGCTATCGACATCCTCACGCCACCTCGACAAAACGATTTTCATTCACTTTGAAGAGTGTGTATCCGACATACAAAAGTGTGATAGCAAGGCAAGCCGCAAATGCCAAGTTCAAGCCATTCGGTGGACGGGCAAACAGCACGATATCGCGGAAAGCCTCTAACAAGAGGGCTAAGGGGTTCACGTTCAATAGAATAATCGCTAGTGAAGACGCACTGCTGCGTGAAAATAGCACCGTCAAGTAAAATAGCAATTGCATGATGATAGTCAACAATGGTTGCAAATCGTTGATGAGCAGACCATACCAAGCGACGATAAAAGCCACTCCCAGCGAAAAAGCGACCATAATCAGTACAATGAGGGGCAAAAATACGTAATAGATATTGGGGTAAATTTGGAAGAAGAGGGCATTAATCACTACCATTGCTACGAAGGTCACGCAAAAATCAACCAGCACTTCGCCGACCATCACCAGCAAAACAATTTCGCGCGGAAAGTAAACACGGCTGATGATGTGCATTGACCCCTTGAGTGACTCTTGCGCCCGAAGAATGATACTGTGTCCAACATCAAAAATAGATAATCCGGCTAAGAGAAAGGCAACATACGGCACATTATCGACAACACCAGAATACCCGACAAATTGTGTGAAGGCGAAGGCTAAGACAAGCGATGTCAACAAGGGCAATAGTATCACCCACAAAATACCAAGAATCGTCTGTGCATAACGTGATTCTAGGCGATAGCCGAGCCATAATTGCACCAGCGTTCGCCGCGAGTAGAGTTCGGTGAGATGCGCCAATAGGGAGCGACTATCATATTGCTGTTGACGTAACTTTTTCGGAATATTGTTGATGAAAGCGGCATATATCAAGAGTGTGACAGCAAAGAGGGGAACACGTCGCACAGACAATGCCATCCACTGCGCCGACTCATCAAAGAATGAACGTTCTAGCCAGAGTGTGCTTATCCAAGTGCTGATGAGGATGAATAATATGAGACGTATCCGATGGCGAGTCAAGCGATGCCTCTTTGCTCTACATTTCGTGAGCTTATGCCAATTCCCACTGACTGAGCCGCCATGCACACAGACCAAAAAGAATCGTAATCAATGCCTCATGCGTTAAGCACCACGGACAATAAGACTTAATCAACGCGGCTTGGACATACACCAGATAAACCGAGAACAAAAAGGCGAATAATATCAGTCCAAAAATGAGGGCGACCCCATAACGCTGCAATATCGGCACACGCGGTTCGAGCAAGAGCAAGGCAACTGCAATGATGTTGACTGCCAAGCCTAACCACGCAATCGGAACACCGCGAATTTCGGAGTAGAAGCTGTTCAAGACAGTGCCACAATCAAAAACAGAGGCTTCGACACAAACCGCTTCTGCATTGGCGACTTTGAGATAGCTCAAATATCCACTGATAATAATCGCCAGTGCCAATACGACAAAACTAGCATTCCGCGCCATATGATTAGCCAGATGCTTTGCTTCTTCTTTTACAGTCTCTTCCATGATTTCCTGTTTTCTATTTTTTGCAATTTACATTCTAAACGTTACTATCATTGTGTCGATTTTGCTAGATTCAGTAAATCTAAGGTTCATGGCAGATAGCCTAGCCCTTACCTAGTACATTACCAAAAAAGTTTTTGGGGTTTCGTAGGGGCGACAGCGTGCTGCGCCCAATCTTCAAGAATTAAATTGGTCGTGTACTAGGCTTTGGTACTTTAAGTAGCCTTCGACAAATAGTCGAGGGCTATTTTAATTACCAGCGATTAGAAAAGCTGTGGAATTGAGCTAAGAGCGTGCCGAAGCAAAAATAGCGTTGTATAAGACGGTTTTACCGTTCACCGAAATCACAACGAGAAGCCCCGAATTCATTCGTGGGGTCGCTGACATTGATATAATGCAATGGCTTTCTTGCTGTGCAAAAAAATGTCATAGCGAGGCGAACAGATATCTTGTGCGTTACTTAGCCTGCATAGATGTAGACAAGAAAGCACTATAGCCCGCTTCGGGGTCATTGCGAATAACAAGGGTACGTTTGCCGCCAATGTGCGAAACACCCGCCATCTTATATGCCTTTGCTGGACGACCATCGCTATCAAGACGATTTGACCAATAGACATAATCGCCTTTTTGCCAAATATAAATCACTGGGATTTCATCAATGACAATCTCCATATGGCGATGCGCGAAATTCCCAAAGCGTGGCGGGTCATACCATGGAATCCATGCGCCGGCTGTGTTATCGGTTTTCATACTAACAGCACTTTGCCCCAAAATCTCTTTGGTATCGCGTGCTGTTTCACGGTTGACGAACTTCACATTTTTGTCGGTTGTGTTGAAGATGGTTGTAATTTCTGTGATAGCCATAGTATTCCTGACTGCCTTTTGGCTTTGGTCAACAGCGTTGATTGCCGAGGACGTGCCATCCGCAATAAATTGGACGGTTTTGCCAACGCCTTTACCCACTGTTCCAAGCACTTTCCAGATATTGATATCGTCGCTTTTTTTATTGTCATCGTCGCTCATAATATTTCCTATCCGTCCTGCTAGCTTATGCCTTCTAGTGTATCACAAATACATGCCTCTGTCGGTATTTCTGACGTTTCTATCAACATATACGTAAAAACAGATTGTCATGTTTCATAAGAACTGTGTTAGACATATAGATGACCCGTCACATTGTTTTACTTTCTTTGCGCCTTCCACCCTTTGCATCTTTGCGTTACGCTTTTTCTAAACACATCTCGGACTCTACAATGATTATAAGTCATTTGCATTATTAGCGAACTGCCTTGTAAAATAGGGCGAATTTGTAGTGATTATTTGATGAAGGCATGATGACTGTTTCCGTTGAAAACCTGATAGAAAAACAGAAAAAATACGCACAAGTCGCTCCCTTATTAGAAGAACGCTATGGGCGTAAAATACCGCAACGCCATGATGGAATGGATGAACTCATTAGCTGCATCCTGAGTCAGAGTACGACGGATGCTAATCGTGA
Organism: Anaerolineae bacterium; assembly: GCA_030950085.1. Taxonomy (GTDB): domain Bacteria; phylum Chloroflexota; class Anaerolineae; order Aggregatilineales; family Phototrophicaceae; genus JAUZRW01. Next base: position 6,161 of record JAUZRW010000089.1, on the reverse strand, counting down.
TAGAGGTTTTGATGCCCTTAAAGCACAATATCCGACATGGGAAGCGGTTCATCATGCGCCACCAGATGAACTTATCGCAACCATTCGCCCTGCCGGATTAGCGAAAAGTAAAACCCCTTATATTCAAGGCTCATTGGCGGCTATTTTTGAGGCGCGAGGCGAGTACAATATCGACTTCCTAGAAGATATGTCGGTTGCTGATGCCAAGTCGTGGTTAACTCAATTGCCGGGTGTGGGTCCTAAGACGGCGGCAATCGTTCTTTGTTTCGGTTATAATAGACCTGCATTTCCGGTGGATACCCATGTACATCGTCTCGGCAAGCGTATCGGGTTTTTGCCAGAGAAAATCAACGCGAATAAGGCACATGACCACATGGAAGCGATTGTTCCGCCCGAAGAATATTATGCCTTTCATCTACAATTGATTTATCATGGACGGGCAATTTGCAAGGCACGTAATCCGCAATGTGAGCTGTGTCCTATCAAATTACATTGTGATTATTACGCATCACTTGACAATAAATCGAATAAATAATTGGGCTGGGTAGCATATGACCACAGAAAAATCCCTGACAGAACAAGATGTCATTAACATCAAATATACGCTGGATTTATTGGGCAAGCAGATACGTTCTGGGCGTATAGAAGAAGCATATGCGCTTAAGCAAATCGACAAGGCAAAAACCTTGTTCGACAAATTATGGAATGGGCAAGCTACGTCCAAAGGCGAAGGGCGCTTTGAGGCACTTTATAATGTGACACGCTTGTTGGGAACATCGCTGAAATTACAACAAGTGCTTGACCAAGTGATGGATGCGGTGATTCAACTAACAGGGGCGGAGCGCGGTTTTTTGATGCTGCGTGATGATGATGGTAATCTCAAAGTAGAAGCCGCTCGCAACCTTGACCAGCAAACCCTCACGAGTGGCGAATTTGAGTATAGCCGCACGATTTCTAATCATGTTTTGGATTCCGGTGAATCAATATTAACCACCAATGCTGTCGAAGACTCGCGCTTCAAAGGTGGGCAGAGTATTATGGCAAAAGCATTGCGTAGTATTATGGCGACTCCTTTACGAGCGAGAGGGCGTATTATTGGGCTTGCTTATGTAGAAAACCGAATCATCACCGGACTGTTCAACGAAGAAGACCTTACCACCCTCGAAACACTGACCGGACAAGCCTCTATCGCTATTGATAATGCCATCCTATTTGCAGAAACCGATGAAGCTCTCAGCAAACGTGTCGATGAATTACAAGAATTGCGGCGAATTGACCTTAAATTAAGCGAGAAGCTAGACCTCGACGCGGCAATGCAGTTCACACTAGAAACGGCTTGCAAACTCAGTGCGGCAACTGAAGGTCATCTAGGGCTGATTCAAGGTGAACCCCAGCATATAGTCGCCACTCATCACTTTGACCATGCCAAGCATACATCAACCAAAGAAACCCCTGTGCAACTAGACAAGGTTTATCCAAAAGCATGGGACGCTATCAGCAAGCAAGAAACTATCTTATTTGATAGCGGACAGTATGGTGTACTCACGGTGATGATTGTCCCGATTATGCGCGATAAAATAGCCATCGGTGTTATGGTGCTGATTCGAGAAGACGGCGACACGTTCTCAGCAGACCAGCGCGATTTGGTGGAACGTGTGGTGGCGCGTGCTGCGGTCTCGATTGAAAACTCGCGCTTGTACGCGGCTGTTCAAGCGGCGGATAAAGCAAAGAGTGAGTTTGTGGGCATTGTTGCCCATGACCTCAAAGCGCCCATGACCAGTATTCGGGGTTATTCTGATTTGATGGTCATGCAAGGCGAAAATCTCAATGAACGCCAGCATAAATTTCTGTCGCGCATTAGTAATACTGTTAAGCGCATGGAAATTCTTGTCAGTGATTTAGCCGATATTAGCCGCATTGAAGGCGGTCAGTTCCTGATGGATGAGATGCGCGTGACGGTTGATAGTGTCGCTGAAGCAATACGCGATACTGTGATGCCGGAAATGCAAAGTCGCAATCATACTTACTTGGAAAATATTGAAGACAACTTGCCGGATATGTGGGTCGATTACTATCGTGTACTACAAGTGCTGACTAATCTTCTCAGTAATGCTTATAAATACACGCCCAATAATGGACAAGTTATTCTGAGTGTGCGGCGTGCTGATAGTCGCATCCATTTCGCGGTTAAAGATAGTGGGATTGGTCTCACAAAAGAACAAATTGCTCTGCTGGGAACAAAGTTTTGGCGAGCAGAAGACGACTATACTCGTAGCCAACCCGGAACAGGACTAGGCTTTTCGATTACCCGTAGTCTTGTACAGCAGATGGGTAGTAAGATTGACATTGAGAGTGTCGTCGGTAAGGGCAGTACTTTCTCATTTAGTGTGAAAATTGCCAGCGAAGCGGACGACAAATAGCAGATAATCTGATTGATGTTACGGATTTGTCGATTTATCAGATTTTCGCATTGCAACGATGTTTAGCACAGTTATGAGTCCTCAGTTAGCAGTTTACAAATGCGCTAATTGATTAGACTATCGTACCGAAAGCTGTGAACTGTAAACTAAAAACCCGAATGTCCTTCTAGGTATAGTTGTTCTATTTGTCTGACTATCTGTAACTGCGTGACATGATTTATCTGAATAATTAGTGAGTATAAACGGGCAATAGTCCGTTTCGTGTTATCATTAGAGCAGAACAATTTATTGACTGAGACAGACTATAAATAGAAAGTGTTTGATATATGCCGAGTATTACGATTAAAGATGGTGCGACATTTGAAGCAACCGCCGATAAACGCCTTGTCTTAGCGATTGAAGATAGCGGCGTTGATATTTTGCATCGCTGTGGTGGCTATGCAGGATGTACAACGTGCCGTGTTGTCGTCCATGAAGGCGAACCGACTACGATGACCAAGGCTGAGCTTGAGAAATTACAAGAAAATGAAGCTGTTGGACAATATCGCCTCAGTTGTCAAATTCTATGCGACCATGATATGACTGTCGAACCCTTAATGCGCGTTTCATCTAGCAATTATGACGATGCTGGCAAGCGCCCAAAAGATACGATTACCCCAGATGCAGAATGGGTAGATAAACCGACTAGCTAAGGTATCAACATTGAAGTGCAGTTTTCTGGACAATGAACCGCTTGAGAAACACGACAAGTATCTGGGAAAACGTTTGAAACGCGGTTTATTTCAGGCAAGTGATGGTCGTTTGATTAATGCCGACATTAATGGCGCAGGCAATATTATCAGAAAAGTAGTCCCGAAGGCATTTGCTGACGGGATAGAGGGGGTTGCAGTTTCGCCATTGCGGGTAGCAATACCGGCATAAAGCATTTCAATGTCCATATTTGTCCATTGAAATTGGAACTATATTTTGCTGAAACAGTGGATGATGCTTATTCGTTCATGGGCGATGTTGTCTAGTATTTTGTCAGAAACAAGTAAGAAGGGCGTGTTATCGCGCCTTGCAAGTTTGTCTAAGGCGCGATAAACCCCGAAAGAGGTTATTTGGGCGCAGGGCTTGTCGATGCCTCAGACTTTGTTTTTGTCTTTGATTCAGATTTTGTCTCTGATTTGGCTTCGGACTTGGCTTCCGATTTGGCTTCGGACTTGGTTTCGGTTGAACCATTCTCGTCGTGATGCCCATTGCCATTTGTGGGGTTAACACGCGACGAGCCTTTGTTGTCGGTTACATAGAAGCCCGACCCCTTAAAAATAATACCGGAAGCCTGAATGACACGATGAACACGTTGCCCTGTTTGTGGGTCAACCTCAAGTGGATCATCAGAAAAACTTTGGCGAATATCAAAAGTTGTTCCATCTTCGCGGCGATATTGATAAGTTGGCATTGTTAAACCTCGTGGACTTGTAATTCGATTTTCCCAAAATAGTATAACAATCTCATATTAGATAATTGTTGAAATTGTCAAATGTTGATTGGGATTTTTACATTTGGCACATTGTTTGACGCACTATGCCGCTAATATCTTACGGAATAATGGTACAAGATGCAAGCCTTCAATAAAGCAAATCAGCGTTTCAGCAAATCAGCGTTTCAGCAAAACAAAGATGTGATGTTTGCATAGGGTCATGGTCTGAATATATCCACAATTTAGGTTTCAATGCTACACTCTTTATACAGACAGGCTATGAAAGGACAAGAACATGGCGCGTACACCGTTATCGGATACAGACATCACGACAGCTTTAGAATCACTTGATGGTTGGAAGCGAAAAGACAATAAACTGGTGAAAACATTTCATCCTAGCACTTATTCGCAAGGGCTGGTATTCGCAACGGCAGCAGGCATGATAGCCGATAGTTTTGACCACCACCCAGATATGCTTATTGGCTACAAAAAGGTCACGCTCGAATTCACGACTCATGATGCCGGAAACAGTATCACACAGATGGATGTTGATGTCGCAACAGCGATTAACGCGCTCAAAATCCGCCTGTAATCTCGCTTAGGATGAATTTGTGTAGAGGGGGGTATTTTCTGAAAAGGCGTAACACAGAGATACGGAGAATCTGAGCCGCAGAGAAAAACTTTGAACTGGAATCTTTGTGGCTCAAAAATCAATCATCTTGCATTTCGTCAACGAACTTATCCCATTCTTCAGCAAAGCCGTTTTCGACAACAACATCGGCGGATGTGGTTTGTGCTGACAAAGCAGAGGGCGGTTCGGGGATAAAATCTTCAAGGGCTTTTTCGATGAAGAAAATCATTTCGTAGGCTTCGAGGGCGGCATTATAGCGATGGGCTGCCCATGATAAGCCGTACAATGCAGCGATACATAGTCCGATGATGATGATATGCCAAGTCATGAACACTAGCATAGAAGTCATGAACGTTGGCCATAAAAAACTTCGCAGCAGATAAACAATCTTAATGCGACTCGTCATTTTGAGGCGTGTGGTAGCATCGTCAATCTTCTCAAAATCACCAAAAAGCACGGCACTTGCGGTCGTCCGACGAGGAAACCACGGGACTTTGTTGGTTGTTATCATGTGGAAGTTGCCGCCGTCTTTTGGAAAGATGAAGTAGCGCCGTCCACGCGCAAAAACAACCCGTAGATGCAAGTGTTTCGCACTTGGTTTTGCGGAAGTTTCCAATATTTTATAGATTTGAGATGGCGAAATTGTTACCCGTAAATGTGCGCCGGGATGCACATACCAAGCCCGTCTCAAGAACCAGTGTCGCAAATGTTGAGCAAGGGATGGTGAAGAGTCTTGATGTGATTCGTGTACGTGTCCTGTTGCGGCATAGTCTGTGTCAACCATACGAATTACAGGCGGTGCGCTACAATAATTGTGCGTTCCAGATAACTATCTGAAAAGAAATCATACGAATCACAAGTTATGAGAGTCAATTGGTCGGTTGCTGTTGGCATCAATGGCTGCAAATCATTCGGTGTCGTGGTGTAGGTTTCAGTGATAATATAACGATACTCTTCGCCATTGCTAGTGAGGACAATAATATCATCATTTGTGAGTTCTTCTAGGTTGGCAAAAACACCGGGTCGTCCATCCGACATTTCGACATGACCGGATAAAACGACATTGCCGGGTTGGTCAAGCCATGATGTGCCTTCCAAATGCCCAACATTAGTCCGCAGTTGGCTAATATCCCAACTTTGCCCATCAAGATACGATTCAATCACACGGCTGAAAATACCCGCACGCGGTATAAAGAGCGTCGTATCATCGGGCATTTCTCGACGATTACCACTTAAAGAAGCAGTGGGTTGCGGTGGAGGGAGCAGAGTCGGCAGTGCAGTCGGTGGAAGCGGTGTATTGGCAGCAATTAATGTGGATACCGCAGGCGGTTCAGCCGGTGTGCTACGATTATCAAGCAGATAAAACCCAACCCCAACCATAATAGCAAAGAAAATCAAAATCAGAAATGATGGGCGACCAAAGCGTAAACGCATATCCACTGTCCTATAAACAACTATCGCGTTTATTATAACGCCAATTGATAGTATTCGTTGCTGAATTTTCTTAAGATTTAGAAGATTATGTTGTGTAGAATCTGGAAAGTAATTGGAAATAAAATCTCAGTTTTGTAGGGGCATAGCGCGCTATGCCCTTACGACGGAATTCTAAAAACTTTTCGGACTCCACATGACTGTATATTCATCATGT
>JAUZRW010000088.1 GCA_030950085.1 Anaerolineae bacterium | reverse complement strand
TTGCAGGGCTTGTCCAATGCTATCTATGGTGCGGCACGCTCTTAGCCCTCACTTCGTCTTTTTATAACACTTTATAACGAAAAGTAGCTCTCGACATATCGCCGTAGGCTACTTTAATGTGCCAAAGTCTAGGGACGGCATGTATGCCGCCCCTACAGTTCAGGAAGGTTCTATCCATGAATATGTAGGGATACCCAACGGGGTGTCCGCCAGAAAAACAGGTAATTGTGAATCACTGTCGCCATTCAAACGGCATCAGCATCAGATTGTAACCACTGGTCATATGCAATAAATTATCGTGCCAATAGCGAATCGTGGCTGCTGGGTCAAGTTGTTCGGCGACCTGTGCTGGAAGCGGTTTTCCACTGCCCTGTATAATCCCAATTGGGCTATCCGGTGCGATATTTGCGAGTTGCCGCGCTTTGTTAAGCGCCTCATTGAGACCGCCCAATTCATCCACAAGACCATGTTCAAGCGCCTGTTTGCCTGTCCATACACGCCCACCCGCGACTTTATCAACGGTATCAGGTTTCATTTTACGGGCTGTTGCTACCCGTTCGACAAATTGCTGATACTGATTCTCAATCCCACGCATGACAATGTTGCGCTCTTCGTCACTAAACGCTTGTGTAGAAGAATAGATTCCGGCGTGTTTGCCCCGTTCATATAAATGAGGATTGAAGTGGATTTTTTCTAGGGCTTCGCTGGTAATCAGTTTCATCATAATGACACCAATTGAGCCAGTAATGGTACCGGGTTGAGCGACGATATAATCCGCAGCCGTCGCAATATAATAACCCCCTGATGCTGCCACACCGCCCATATAGACCACAAGCGGCTTTGTCTTCGCTAATTCATTGAGTGCCGAAGTCATCGCTTCTGCTGCAACAGCCACACCACCCGGACTATCGACATACAAGACAACCGCTTTGCAATTATCATCTATCATCAAATTGCGTGCCTGACGCACAATCGTCATATCGCCCATGCGCTCACCGCCCACAATCGGTATTGGCAAATCAACAGGGGGATTCGCACTTTCGCCCGGCATCATAGCACCTGCCGCCCGTAACACTGCCACATATTCTTTGCTAGGATGCGGCACTTTAAGCGGAATCATACCGTCCGCTTGTTGCCATAAGACAATATGTTTAGCTTTCAGATATTTTTGTAAGCCTTCTTCATTGATAAGGGCATCGACATAACCGCCTTCTAAAGCCGCCTGATCGACTAAGGGCGATTGGTCAATCATATCCCGCACAGCATCAACCTCGATATTGCGCCCTTCGGCAATACCGTCTAACAACATATCGAAGGTGCTATCTAGCAACCAATTGGTCATCTTTTGACCTTCATCAGATGGCGAGGTGCGTGTAAAGCGGTCTGCAAATGTTTTGTAGGGCGAGATTGCCACCGAATCCGCCTTGATACCCACGGCATCCAGACCGTCTTTGAGAAAAACTTGCTGTTGTAAAATACCAGTTGTCATCAAACCGCCGCCGGGTTGTAGCAAAATCTCATCACAAGCACTAGCAACATAATAATCTACCGTGCTATACATCATCGCAAAGGCAATAACACGCTTGCCCTTCATTCGCAAACCTTCAATATAACCGCGTAAGGTCTGTAAATCTGCCAATGACATCGCAAAACCGCGAAAATACAGTATCACCCCTTGAGGTCGCGGGTCATTAGCAATACGCTCAAACGCCGCTTCTAATTCCAACAAACTCATCGTTGGCTTGCCGAGAAAACGCTGCTGAATGATATTCCGAAATTCTGGCAATTGATTCATGCTAGAGGGCAGCACAAATTCAACATAATCTATAGGCGTACCAGCATTTTGGCGCTGCATGTTGATAAACGAAATCGCGGTTGAGCGCACTGTATGCAGTACACCATTGAGGTCAAATGTACTAAACAGATTATCCATAGAACAATATCCTTTACAATTTTTTGCCAGATGCGTCATTTGCAAACGGCACTTGTATTTCTCTTGTTTGACTACGAACCGCCCAGAGCGCCAAGAAAAGATGGGTGAAAAATAGCAGCCATTTTGCCTGAGCGTGACAGGTTGGCAAAGTTAACTCATTAACTATACGTTATTCGATACAATTTGGTGACAATATCTTATACTTTGAACCGCATTTGGGACATTTTTCGCTATTCACGCTGGTCGTTCTTGCGTTTATCGGGCTTATTAAGAGGCTTCCAATTTTTCTTGATATGGTCAAGGTGTGAACCTTGCTCGATAAATTCAGCCACATAGCCACAATTGCCACAAATATAGACCTGTGTTTTCGGTGGCATGAACATCACAATAATGTTATTGAACCAGCCGTTGCGGATGTAGATTTCTTTACTGCCACATTCAGGGCAAGTTCCCTTTTGCATCGCCATCTATAAAACCTCGTATGTTGATAGATTACGTCTCATTATTTTTACGCTTGCGTTTCAATTCTTGTTCACGGTGTTTTCCGCATTGTGCTTGTTTAACAAACTATCTGTGATAATGCTCAAACACCTGTCTCACATTGCCATTTTGTGTGAGGCGCGGTGAAACCCCAAAAGGGGCTTATTCATCATTTTTGCGTTTGGATTTACGAGGATTCATCGGAATCCATTCTTCGCGGATATTTTGCATCGACTCATCGTCAGCCACGTAGGATTCGATAGTGTTGCATTGTCCACAAGCATAATGAATGAGGTGTGCACCCTTATTCCTAAAAAATTCACCCTTTATAAATAGCCAATTCCCTATACGACCTTCATTACCTGGTTTGTGGCTACGATAGATATCACTTGAGCCGCATTTTGGGCATTTTCCTGATTTCATTCCTCTAATCTTTCATTTAATGGGTGCAAATCCTACAGGTATCACGTTTTTTGTGCGATTTTGTACGACATTATATCATCATTTTATTTTTGTAGAGTCCGATAAGTGCGTAGAAAAAGCATAACGCAGAGAATCGGAGCATCAGAGACGCAGAGCATCATTTTAAATAGGTTTCTTTGTGTCCTTTGTGCCTTAGTGGTTCATCTTTTTTTCAGACCTTGCTCACAATGCCCTCGCTATCTCCAACAGTTTCTAGCGATGCGACAATTTTACAGCCGATATAACTTGTCGCAAAAGTACCGGCAACATATGCTGAAGTTCCCAACGGGCATTACTCTCGATAGCGGGTAGCACATGGACGTAATAAAACAGTGCCTGATGCAAGCCACTCAAGACTTCCGCAATTTGGTAGACACGGCGCAGATTCGCTAGGGGAGCATAGCGCGTCCACACATCAAGGTAGGCATCGCGCAATTGTTCATGTGCATCGGCTACATGCGGTAAGTCACTCTCAATTTCTGATAAGAAAAAGGGGATATCGAAAAAGGGGTGCGAGACAGAGGCATCTGACCAATCGGAAAACACAGCTTCTCCATTGGGGCGAATCATCACATTTTGCGCCCAAAAATCACCATGAGTCAAAGATAAGGGGATGTTGAATTCTGTCAGTTCAAAACACAGGCTACGCAGTGTTGAAGATAAATTCTTGACTTTACTTTGTTCTTCGACAGATAGTGTGGTGGGTAAATCGTGCATCAAGCGTTCAATTTGTGATGATAAATAATCAATATTTCTATCCGGCACACCAAGCGCAATTAAAGATTGTGTGTTGCCGATGAGGTCAACTTGCATTTCGGCATAGCGCCGCAGGACACTTTTCCAGACAGCGATATCTTCGTTTTCAGTGAGAGGAGTCGCGCCGACATCACGCAAGAGCATCCACCCTTTTTCGACATGCACAGCTCGCACATCAGGGATATTGCCCGGAAAACGCAGTGCCAAAACACGGGTAATCACCGGTTCATAATGAGACATTTCTGGTAATGCCTTGAGATAAAGAATATCATGTTCGGTTTGCAGGCGTAAATTGCAAAAACGCGACCATGCCTGTACTTGCTCGACTTGTTGGATACCATCCATCGCCATACGGTCAGCCAAATCATACATCCAATTCGCTGCCTCTGAAAACCAACCGTGTCGCATCCATGGCGAACGCATAGAAGAATCGCTGTGCATCCAAGCAAACCATTGTTGCAATATCACTTGCTGGAAAGGGTGTAAAAATTCTAAACTCTGAATATCCGTCTCATTCATCCATGCCCAACCTTGTGGCGGAATCCAATCGGGGTGCAGGTTATCCATGGCATAGAAGCGCCGCTCATCCGTCGCAGACTCTAAGCGAGTGTGAAAACAGCGCAATGTCGCAGTAAATAAACCGAGTGTCGCCGCGAGATATTGATTGATATGATGCACGATTGCGAAGTGATGCTCTTGCGGCTGATACATCGGCAGCGTCCATGAGCCATTATGTTTGTTGAGCAGAACCCGATATTCGCTAGAATCAGCATGAGGGATAATGAGATAATATGTAAAGGTGACATCTGGATTATGATACACAAGTGAAGTCATTGATTATTCCATTTCCTGAAAGTTGACCCCGATGCCCGATTTGCTCGATAGCCAACTGTATAATTTGTTTGATACCTATCCCAGCCATATTGTGCCGTTTTTGCAGTTCTTAGTCCAAGCGTACAACTTGCCGACTGAGCCATATTTTCTGGATGTTGGCTGTGGAACAGGGCGCTTACTCGAACCGTGTTCAGCACTCGGCTGGCGTGTTGATGCCTTAGAGCCGAATAGCACTTATTTTGCGGCGGCGGCTCAAATTGCCCAAAAGTCGGATACTATCAGCGTGCAACAAGGCGGCTTTGAGTCAATCCACATGACCGGTACCTATGATTTAATTGCGGCGGTCAATGCCCCCTTCGCTTATTTGCTCACTATCACAGAGCGCGAAGATGCTTTAGCGCGTATTTTCGCGGCGCTGAAAGCGGGCGGTGTCGTTTTTTTGGATATATACAACTTTTTGTGGATGTTGCGTCATTATCGACCCCCAAAGCCTTCGTTTATGCGTGATAATTCGGGTGCTGTGATAAAGCGTGTGATTCGCCACGATATAGATTGGTACGACAGTACCTTTACGCACACCGATACATTTTACCGTAATGACCAACTTCTATCGACACAAATCCACTGTATGGCAATGATTACCTCGCAAGAGATAAGGCATCTTGTCGCAGCTGTCGGTTTCCAGCACATCCAAACCTATAACAATTTTGCTGCACGTCAACATCAGCGCATCAAGGCAGACCGCATCATGTTATCCGCTCAAAAACCATTGTAACAAGAAAATTGCTTGTGACTCATTGAGGTTTGTTATAAAACGAAACAAATTGCTATCTATTCGTGGAATTACGTGCTATCTATATATGACCCAGCCTAATATTGCCAAGGTAGATTGAAAAGCATATCGAATCTAAGGCAGTTTTTATAGCATTTACTGCGTATTAATGTTACTCTAGTTTTACAATCAAAAGGAGACTTGAATGAGTGAAGATATACAACAAATGTTAGTTCCAGTTGATTATGAAATCAATGAAGATACGCCTAGAGGATATGCTACTAATCTAGTTGTACAACACACCGAACATGAATTTATCATATCTTTTTTCAATATAGAACCGCCATTAGTTCTAGGGACTACACCTGAATAGAAGCAAGAACAACTTGCTTCTATTGAAAGTATACATGCTAAGTGTATAGCACGTATTACAATCAATGCGAGTCGAATGGAAGAATTTGTAAACGCATTTAATGAGAATTTGGACAATTTTAGAAGCAAATTTTCCCATCCTGAAAGTGAGGAATGAACGATGGTGATGAGGGAACTTATTACTGATATTGGCGCAAGTGAATACAGCGAAAAACGAATCAGCATTCTACCATATCCAGATGGCATAAAAATTGCTGGTAAAGTTGAAAGCCTAAACGAGATTTCTGTCGTCGGAAGGATTGACCACTACAGCATTGATTTGAATTCTTACAATTCTTCCCCCCAAAGCCAACCATACAATTCTTCCCCCCAAAGCCAACCATACAAAAGTTCTCTAAAAACTGCTGAGTATGACCAAATTAAAAACAAGTTACTGAATGCAGGCTTTTTAGTAACTTCAACACCTATTTTTGAGGATGAGATAAGCCGTATTCTATCACCAGAAGAAATAGCAAAAGTGGGCAAACTTCCGCCCGATGCCCCTACTATTCTGGAAATGCTCAACGAAGATAGGGGGGAGTATTAAGTGTTTATTTCGTTGATACGAGTGCCTTAGCAAAGCGATATATTCCAGAAAAAGGGAGACAATGGCTTCTAAGTTGGATATTGCCAAAATATGGGCATGTTATCGTTATCGCACACATAACACTTATTGAATTAAATAGTGTTTTGGCAGCAACTAATCGAAGAGGATACCTATCTCAAGTCAAAATGGGGCTACTCCGATTTAATTTCATCATGGATGCGCGAAATCAGTATCTCGTCGTACCTGTTGATTCGACAGTTGTTACGAACGCTCGTAGGCTTGTCTATAAACATAAACTGAGAACTTTAGACGCAATTCAACTTGCCTGTGCAATAGAAACTAAAAAAATCAGTGGTGTTTCAATTACATTTGTTGCAGGCGATAATGACTTGAAAAGCGCCGCACAAAATGAAGGCTTCATTGTAGAAGACCCACAGTCTTACCCGTCACCACACGATAAATAGATATTTAGAATCAACCCTCTTCTGTCGCCTCAGTAGGTGTTTGTAGGGGGGCATTACCATCCCCAAATGACACACGACAGGTTGACATCAAAGCGGGGAAAGCCTCTGTAATTAAATCATCTGCGCCTTCATCGTCAGCCGGTAAATCACCCAATTGCGCCATGCGGAATCCCGTCTGCAACAGGGGAGTCGCCTCAGAACATTTGCCCTCTGCAATGTACATATTCGCCGCCCACCAATAATGCCGCGCCCATGGAGACCCCGCTTCAATCGCGGCTTCAAATGCCAATAATGCCGCATCGGTATTATCGAGACTATTATAGGTACGACCTAACAAATATTGACAATCATAATCTTGTGGGTTGATGCGCGTACATTCTGTAAGCGGACTCAATGCTTGACCATAATCGCCACGATATCGAAACTGTACTTCGCCTAATGTATATAATACAGCTCGGTTATCGGGGTCAAGACTTCGCATTTGTTCCAACAGTTCGACAGCACGGTCATAATTGCGATATTCCGGTCTAACTAGAATCCGCGCCATCCCAGAAACCGTGATACCTGCCATAGCTGGATTTTGTTCTGATGCCAGTGTGAAAGCGCGTCCAAAATCGTCTAATGCCCCTGTGATATCGAGCAGCGAATTTTCACGAATTAAGCCGCGTACCCAATAGCCTTCCCATCTATCAGGGTCAAGCGCAATCGCTTCATCAGCACGGCTACTCGCTAGTTCAACTTGTCCAGCACCCCAATACCCATAAGCGAGAAATGCCTTGGCTTGAGCATGGTCTTTATCAAAATCTAGTGCCTGTAAAGCACTCGCAATCCCTTGCTGATAATCATTTTGCCAACTCATCAACAGCGAACGAGTTGCCCACGCATCAGGGCTAAAGGGGTCAGCCGTAACGGTGTGTTCGGCATAATCGAGTGCTTCCTGTACCTCGCCGCGTGTCAGCAAGCCAACTGTCATACGCTGATAAACCATGACATCATTCGGTACAGAGGCGATAATTTGTTCATAGAAACCCACGGCATCTGTAATATTGCCCCGTTCCCACGCATTGCCGCCATTGACTAAATTCACAGATGGATCGGGCGTGGCAGTGGGGAGGGGTGCCATTTGTGTCGCGGCGCGAGCTTCTATACTGTTTAATGCGCTGCCGATAATGCGGTCTGCCGTCGGTTGGATGAGGTCACGATTATAATAAATCCCGACACCAATCAGGATAAGCGTCACCATAATTAATGATATGAAAAAGCGCCCACAGGAGAAAACACTGCGACGCTGCATTCCTTGATAGCGTTTTGGGGTTCGTATTTGCATAGTCAGTTCTTAGATATCAGGTTCAAGGTATTAGGTATCAGGTTTAAGGCGGCTATTCTCAACCCCACCCCTGCATCGCTGCGCTTAGCGTCCCCTCCCCGAATTTAGGGAGGGGATTGAGGGGAGGGGTTTTATTCCAAATCAAACAGCCATTTACCCTTAACTTTACATCTATGCTTCCGATGCCATTCTCTTCATCTTATCCGCCCATGTCGTCCATATCGTCACCGATTACATCCGGCGTGTGCGTTGGCGGAATCGTCGCTGTGGGTGATGCTGTGACAAGCGGTGTTTCTGTTGCTGTCACATCGGGCGGCAGGGTGCGCGTCGGGAAAGGTCGCCCACTGATACCAGCACATGCTGGGTCAGCCGAAATTGCCCCTAGTCCTTCACGAATAATGTCAATATCAGCTTCGACATTATCGCGTGTTTGTGCCATGATTAGAGAATCTTCCAACAATGCCCATCCCATTTGACACGTTTCTGTCGATGTACAATCCAACGGCGATAATCGCTGACTCTCGCAATTGATACGGTAATCATCTTGTGCCAGATAATAATACGTCAAGCCAAGTCGATATGTACATTCCAAATTGCCAGAATCGAGTTCAACACAGGCTTGGAAAGCATCTCGCGCCTGATTGAAATCAAAGTCATTGTACAACAATATACCATAGCGATACTGTGCGGGTACAAATTCAGGGTCTGTCTGCACAGAATCGCGGCACAAGCCTAGCGCCCGTTCAAATTGACCAATTTTGCGGTACGCTTCACATTGCCGTAGTAAGGCACGGGCATTTGAGGGTTGCACACCCAAGATACGGTCATAAGTATCAATCGCCTCTTGGTCACGATTCGATGCGAGATAGAGTAAGGCAAGTTCAAAATAAGGGGGGAGAAAGCCGGAATGTACACTTGTTGTCCGTTCGTATTCGATAATGGCTTCGTCTCGCGCCCCACTGAAAAACAATGAACTGGCATAAGCCCAATAAGAGCGCACATCACTCGGAGCAAATTCGATTGCCTGAATCCCTTCTTCTTGAGCCTCACGCAAGCGCCCAGCCCCAATATAGGCGCGTGACATTGCGGCATGAAGGGGGGCAAATTGCGGTGCGATATCCAATCCAGCTTGTGCCACTGGAATCGCCCCTGCACTGTTGCCTATCCAAACTAATCCTCGCGCCCGTAGCGCATAGCCACGGGGGTCATTAGGGTTAATCTGGATAATTTGACGGGCTAGGTCAATTGCTTGATTTGCATTGCCATTACGCCCATCGTCCAAATCAATCAACAACATGCCGTATTCATACAGATAGCTGATATTATTGGGGTCAATTTCAACTGCCTCTGCCATCAATGCCGCCGCATTATCGAGTTTACCTTCCCAAAACAGTTCTTGCGCCTGTATCGCTAACGATGACGGCGCAGGCGTGGGGGTTATCTCAATACCGAGCAGACGGTTTGTCGCGTCTTCTACCATGTCGGGTCTTTGGCGCAGGATAAAAATCCCTACAGATGCCATCAGCAATAGCAAGAAAAATAGATTACGCCATACGTGCGATTTTTCTTTACGTTTACGGAAGATGGGGGTTTGGTAATTTCGGTTAATTCGCATATGACTTCATATCACTGTCGATTGCTATGAATCTTAGCGGAAAATAGCATTGTGTGTAAGGGTTGTCGTGCTAGTCGTAGGCTAGACAGTGGATAGCCTACTTGCTAAACTCAATAAGTCACAAATTCAAGCAATGTTTTATGTTTAGTCATTTTCGGACACAATAGATTGTGTCCCTGTAGAAAAACAATCCATAGGCAGGATATTTGCACAACCCAATGCCAACAACCCTAACGACATTCCCGAACCGATTGCGTATTCAACATATTGCGATTGCATTGCTGATTGTGTTCTTGGCGTATTTTCTGCGTGTGACAGTCATTATGCAGCGTGCCGATGCCGATGAACAATTTTTACCCTTTGCAGGCAGTGACCCCTATACCTATATCCAACAAGCACACAGTATTCTGGATGGCACATTTCCACCAGCCGATAAAGCCTTCTTCTATCATCCGGGGCCGCCCTATGTTGTTGCGACGATTTTTCGCTTAGTCGGCGATTCTGTGCCGCTGCTGTTGCTGACGATTGCCCTCATAGATGCGCTAACAGTGGGTTGGTTGATTGCCTGTGGCTGGTTACTGACTCAACGCGCAGGGGGAGGCTATCTCGCGGGTTTGCTTTATGCGATTTATCCCTCTGCGATTTATTACGGCGGAACGGGTGTATTGGCAACACAAGCAATCGCCTTGTTAGTGCCTCTCATTTTCCTGACATTGTGGCAACGTGAAAAATTGACATGGTGGCGTACCCCGCTAATGGGCACCCTCGCCGGCATTATGAGTCTGATTCGCGTGAATTTTTTGCCATTTGTATTCCTATCGGCTTTCTGGATGCTGGCAAGCCCGACGAAGTGGATGACAAAAATTGCCCATGTGCTGATATTAGTCATCATGACAGCCGCGACAATATCTCCGGCGACGATTCACAACTATCGGGCAAGCGGTAAGTTTATTCCGGTAGTGAACATCGGCAACATGGAATTGTATTGGGCGAATAACCGTGATTCTGCCGCCCGAAATGACCGTGTTCCGGCTATAGAAGCGATAGATTTAGCCTACGAGGATGCTTTGTGGCGCGATATTCGCTTTGCGCCGACACGTTTTCTGAGTTTATTAGGCTATAAACTGGCTCTGTTCTGGAATCATCTGGAAGTCCCCAACAATGTCAATTTTTATCGTGGACAAGATGCCGCGCCTATCTTGCGCCTCATCCCCTTGAATTTCACGGTTTTGGCTGTTTTTGGCTTATTAGGATTAGCCGTACTGTGGCATGATGACAAAGCGGCGTTTTTGTATTTCGGTGTCATGGGCGGCTGGATGATGACATCATTTCTCATGGTGTGGATATACGGGCGCTTGCGACATCCGGCAGCGATTCCACTGATTTTGTTATCAGCATATCTCGCAGTGCGTGTCGTCGATGGCGTGCGGCATGGCATCAATATCCCACAATTAACGCGCCGTTATCTGTTGCCTATCATTGGCATTGTAGCACTGGTCATCTTCTCCAACTGGGCGCTTTATCCTGTACCGAAACTGCCGCTTAAGCGTGATTATACGCAACTCCCGACTGATGCGATTGCGCTTGATGTACAATTTGACAATGTGCGCTTAGTGGGTTGGCGACCTTTGCCGGATTATTGGTCTGCGGCGACAGATGGTTATATTCCTGTATTTGAGTCTTATGTGGTTGAACTTTTCTGGGAAGTAAGCGAGCCGACAACGACGCAATACAATTTCTACATTGCCTATATCGACAACGAGCAACGTTATACAGGTGTAGACCGTCCGATTGGCGCGGTGAGTTTTCCGCATCGCACGACTGAGGCATGGCAAGTCGGCGCAATTCATGGCGAAGTGGTGGGTTTCCGTGTTGATGACGATGTGCCACAAGAACGCAGTGGACAGGTACGCATCGGTGTTTGGATTGCCGATGACAATGGCAATATCACCAATATTTCGACTGCTGCAAATCAAGGTTTTTTCGTGCTGGATACATTAGCCGTTTTCAATCCTTATGTCCCACAAGAAAGACCGACATTGCCCACAAGCGACCTCATTTTTGGCGATATGATTGCCCTGCGTGGCTATGATATTCCGACAAATGCTGCACCGAATGAGACAATCAGCTTGCAATTGCTTTGGGAGGCATTGCGTGATGTGCCAGATGATTACACACTATTTTTGCATCTAGTAGATGATAGCGACACCATTGTTTCCCAAATTGACCCCCAACCGATGCCAAACTTGCTAACCGATAATTGGATACCCGACTATCCACTCTATGCCGAATTATCGCTGACCATGCCAGAATCAACAGGCATCTATCGCCTCTATGCGGGCTTATACAATGCTGACGGACGTTTAAGTGTCGCTGCCTCCGATAATCGTGTTTTGCTGGCAACAATCGCGGTTGTGCCATAGATTCTTGACAAGAAGGAGAATTACCCAAAAATGGATAACAAGTTAAGCGAAGGTCTACATGCAATTTTGAAACAATATCAAGATTCGCTTACCGCTAAAGTGTATGATGACGAGAATGATGATTATGACCTTCTCATGGAAGTTTTCAAGCTAACACCTGCCCTGAAAAGAGAAAATAGACAATATTGGGGACGGGAATTAGGGATGTGCTGGCAATTGATTGTTACCAAATTATTCCAAGAGACGAGAAGTGATTTTGGCGCAGCACTGCGATTTGGAAAAGATGAACCCTGTGACTTTGTAGTCGGTCAGTATGCTATAGACACAAAGTATCGCATTGGTTCAGGGGATTCTGGAACACTGAAAAAGTTTAAGTCCTACGGGTCACTTTTGCGAGAAAAAGGCTATGAACCTGTATTCCTTATTTTGCGTGAAGATAATTTACCAGCCGCCATATCCGCTTGCAAAAAGGGAACTTGGCAAGTATTGGTTGGCAATGAAACCTTTCAATTTATCAAAGAACAATCTGGCTTTGACTTAAAGACTTTTCTCAGTCAAATAAAGGGAGATTATACGGTTGATCGTTAGGATTTGTGTCTAAATCATCCTCGCTTACTGGTCGCAAGCTATCATCAAATTTCTTTGCACTTAACCGTTGTTCTATGATTTCAATATAATCAGAAACAATCTCTATCCCAACAAAACTTCTTCCGAGATTCCGTGCGGCTAATAAGGTTGTTCCAGAACCAGCAAAAGGGTCAAGGACAATATGTTTATCAGATGGCGGAACAAACATTTGTACCAGTTTTTCCATTAAGGCTAAAGGCTTCACGGTACAATGCACATTAAAATCAGTATTTTTCTCACGGGGTATATTTTCAATGATATTCGACTGGAAAGAGCCATCTTCATTCTGAGTATAAAACAACCCCACATCATATTTTAGAAAGGTGTTGATGTAATTGTTTTGCAGAGGCTTCTGTAAGATGACAATAGCCTCCCATTCATTACGCAAACAACTATGCCAGCCATCCCATGCTTCATAATCTGCGTAGTCTCTTCTTTTTAATTGAGATTTTAGGTTAAGCCCTTTTGGTATACCACTATGACGACGGTATACAATACAATCTCTAGCATAAAATCCTGCTCGTTCAAGCGCAATTTGGACATGAGCCATTGTCCGAGTACTATTGAAAACAGCGATAATGCCGCCGGGCTTCAAAACTCTATAAGCCTCTTGACCCCATTCATAACACCAATCTCCATAGTCGAGAATGTTTTGTCTTACCCGACTATACCAATTCTCATTGCGAACGCCGCCAGCCAATCCACTACCATAGGGAATATTTTTCACTAATGTATTGCTGTCTTGTACTCTCTGAATACGACGTTTAATTTCGTCATCATCCCACGTATGTCCGATGAATTCATAATTGTATGGAGGGTCTGTAATACAAGCTGAGATTGATTCATCCGGAATATTCTTAAGGACATCACGACAATCACCTTGTAATATTTTGTTGATGAATTCCATACAAATCCCTTTTAGATTGAAGACATTGCGTCACTATATTATACCCTGAATAGACACATAAACATGCCATTATGGACAATATCTCGTTTCCGTTAATGTTCTGCACAGGTAATGGCGGTACAATGGGAAGAATTGTGAAATTTGTCATTATCAGGAAATCGTAAATGCTGCGACCTGTCATTTTTCGGCTTGGACTACGGTATATCAGCCGTCGTTTCTTCCAATGTGTTTTGTTTATCATCGGGGTAGCCTTGGGTGTCGCGGTGATTATCGCTATCGACATTGCCAATGGCAGTGCCAGCCGCGCCTTTGACCTCTCCGCACAGAGCATTAGCGGACGAGCGACGCATCAAATTAGCGCCGGCGCTAGTGGTCTCCCGACAGAACTTTACGCACAGATTCGGCTTGATTTAGGAATCAAACTCAGTGCGCCGATTGTCTCAGAATTTGTACGCGCAGAGGGTGTCCCACAGCCGCTTCGTCTACTCGGTGTTGACCCACTTGCCGAACCGCCGTTTCGCAATTATCTAACGACTGTAGAAGTCATCAGCGAAGACGATATCAACACCTTTGAAGCAATTACGCGCTTTATCTCCGAACCCAATACGATACTGATTAGCCAAGCATTGGCAGATGAACTTAATGTCAAACCGGGCGAGTCTATCACACTCAATATTGGGAGCGAACGGCACACGATTCGGGTGATTGGATTGCTACGTCCAGAAGACCGCCTCAGCCAACAAGCCCTCGATAATCTGCTATTGACCGATATCGCTACCGCCCAAGAAATCACCGCCTCAGTCGGGCGCATCTCGCGCATTGACTTAATTCTCAATGATGAGGCAAACCTCGATGCCATCCGCGACATTTTACCAGTCAATGCCACCCTCACCTCAGTACAAGAGAGTGGTAGCGCCCTCGCCCAAATGACCGAAGCATTTGAAATCAACCTACAGGCACTATCCTTGTTAGCGGTCATTGTCGGCATTTTCTTGATTTACAACACCGTCACCTTTAGCGTCGTCCAACGTCGTCCGGTGATTGGCATTTTACGCAGTTTGGGCGCGACGAAAGACCAGATTTTCGCCTTCATTATTGGCGAGGCAGTGATACTCGGTTTGATTGGCACGGTACTCGGCATGGGACTCGGCATTATTTTTGGGCGCTTTACAGTCGGCATTGTCTCGCAGACCATAAACGACCTTTATTTTAGCCTCACAGTCAATACAGTTGCTGTGTCACCCTTATCGCTGCTGAAAGGTGTTTTTCTGGGAATCCTTGCCAGCACAGGGGCGGCAATTGTCCCTAGTGTCGAAGCCATGCGAACGCCGCCCACAGGTTCTATGAAACGTTCCTCAATCGAAGAAAAAACAATTACCCTTGTACCAACCATCACAGGAGTAGCCCTAGGTTTTCTAGTATTAGGCTATCTGCTTTTGCAAATCCAAACAACCAGTATCGTGATTAGTTTCGGGGCATTATTTTTTGTGATTTTTGGCGGCGCATTGTTCACGCCTATCGTTTTGTTACTGTCAATGCGCTTGGTGACACCCGTTACAAATCGGCTATTTGGTGTTTTAGGGCGCATGGCACCGCGAGCGATTATCCGTTCTCTCAGCCGAACCAGTGTCGCTGTCGCTGCTTTGACAATTGCGGTGAGTGTCATCATTGGGGTCAGCGTTATGATTGGGTCATTTCGTAATACCATAGCCAATTGGCTTGAAAATACCCTGACGGCGGATATTTATATTGCGCCACCGCGATTAACCGCCAATCAAGCGGGGACAGATGTTGACCCCCTATTGCGCGATATCATCGCAGCTGTTGAAGGAGTCGAACGGGTTGCTACGAATCGTACACGCTTAGTTACAGCACCCGATTATCCCAACCTGCCGCCGATTAACTTAGTCGCTGTCGATTTTGACCTTGCTGGCAATGCGCGTGACTATATCTGGCTCAATACCGATGATGCCAATGCTGCTTTGCAAGATGGACAGATTATGGTCAGCGAACCCTTCGCTTTTCGGCGTGACATCACCCGCGAGAATCACACGCTAACACTGCTCACAGATTCTGGCGAAGTCACCTTTGATATCGCTGGCGTTTTCTACGATTACAGCACCGACCAAGGCTCTGTGCTGATGAATCGCGTGATATATGACCTGTATTGGGATGACCCTTACGTGACGGCTCTTGCCGCTTTTATCGCAGCAGGTGAATCCGTGGATACTGTAGTTGACCGCATTGAAGCTCAATTGACTGCCTATGATGTCATTGTGCAGAGCAATCTTTCGCTCAAAAACAATGTCTTTGAAGTATTCGAGCGCACATTCACAATTACAGTTGCTTTGCGCTTATTGGCAACGCTGGTTGCTTTCATTGGGATTTTATCAGCGTTGATGTCCTTGCAACTGGAACACACTCGCGAATACGGCGTTATGCGAGCAACGGGTATGACTCCGAGCCAATTACGCTTGTTCACGTTCATTCAAACGGGCTTAATGGGCATTGTAGCTGGCTTATTGGCGATTCCCATCGGGCTTGTGCTGGCGATGGTACTGGTTTATGTCATTAATGTGCGCTCTTTTGGTTGGACAATGCAGTTTACTATTATCTATGGTGAAGTTGCACAAGCACTTGGTGTGGCGATAGGTGCGGCGCTGCTGGCAGGTGTTTATCCAGCATTGCAATTGGCGCGGATTAATATTTCACAAGCGATTCGCAGCGAATGACAAGGCTTGGCAGTGTTGCGTATTTTAGCGCTTCGCATTACAGTAAATATAGACTTCGATTATCATTAAACGTATGGAAAAAATAATGAATCTCGACCCCATTAAAGAAGCGGTGCGACAGGCACTAACGCTGTGTCGTAAAGTGCAGATTAAGTCGATTATGAGCCTCAACAAAATCAGCACCGATAAGCAATATAGTGAGCCTGTCACGATTGCCGATTATGGCGCTCAAGCATTGATTGGACGGGCGCTAGCGCAACATTTCCCCGACGATGCCGTTCTCTCTGAAGAGGCAGGAAGCCAATTTCTTGCATTGACTAGTGACAGCCAAAAAGCTGAAATTATTAGTTTGCTGACTCATATTTTGGATGTGAATGTTTTACAGTCCGATATTGTCAGATGGTTAGATGCTGGCAGTGATAAAACATCTGACCGTACATGGATTATCGACCCCATTGATGGCACAAAGGGTTTTATCAATATGCGCCATTATGCAGTGGGTATCGGCATTATCGAAAAAGGGCAAGTTGCGGGCGCTATCATGGGAACGCCGCTCTATGATGATGACCCCGAAGATGAAAACTTTGGCGCATTATTCTACATTGAAAACGGCAAGGCATATCGTCAACCGCTTGATAATCGTGAGGCACAAGTATTGCGTGTCAGTGACCGCAGCGAAAATGTGCGTGTCGTGCAAAGTTTCGAGAAAAAACATGCCAGCAAGAGTCGGATGGCAAATGTGCGCGAAAAAGCCGGACTCACGGATGCCCATATCGAAAACTTAGATAGCATGGTGAAATATGCGATGGTGGCGGCGGGCGATGCCGACGTTTATATGCGCTTGCCCAATCTCAACAGTACCCGTCCGCACATGGTTTGGGATCATGCGCCGGGTGTAGCGTTGGTGCTTGCGGCTGGTGGCATGGCAACCGATGTCGATGGCTCACCACTGGATTTCTCGCACGGTGAAACCCTCCCCAACAAGGGAATGCTCATCAGCAATGGCAAATTCCATGATAAATTGGTTGCGGCGACTCAGAAATTGCTAGAAGAAGAGGCTGCCAACGCCTAAAAGATAGATTAAATTCAGTGCATCACAGATTCGTGGTTTATCATCATTTTGGTCATAACGGACGCGATATATCATGTCCCTACGGTTCAAAGATGTTCATTTGTAGGGACAGCATACATGTTAGACGACGCAAAGACAAAACCGTGGTTCACTGAGTTTACTTGACTCTCGAACCATTTTGTTGGTATCGCCGAAATGGTCTGTGGGGTATTTCGGTAGGGATACTTTTTCGTTATCAATGAAAGATAGGCGGTGGTTTCATCTTCTTGCATCGCTATCTGCTAGAATACTTCGCTGATTGGTATGCACGCAAATATATCGATTCCAACAGATAAAACGCTCTTTGTTGATGCTCACAAATCTGTGCAATATATTCTGACCTGAAAACATAATAAGGCATCAAGTTGATTGCTGAGAGCAGATTAAGTTATAATATCAGTAGGCATAACGGAGATAAACTGAGACAAAGTGATGGACAACACCACGAAGCAAGCGCCAACACTCGACAATTTACGCGCCCGACGTGCTGAAATTCTGGCATTGGCAGAACAAAACGGTGCATATAATGTGCGTGTATTCGGTAGTGTGGCACGCAACGAAACAACAGAAACAAGTGATGTTGACTTGCTGGTGAGCTTCCGTGATGGGACGAGTATTTTTGACCAAGTAGGCTTATGGTTAGATTTGCAAGACCTATTGGGGTGCGATGTTGATTTGCTGACAGACCATCCAGAAGCGGGGCGTGTTACAAAAACTGTTCGACAGAAAGCCATCCCCCTATGAGCAAGACAACACGCGGCTACCTGCAAGACCTGTCTACATATTTGGATAAAGTCAGCACTTTCACACAATCTGGGCGTGATGCTTTCTATGCAAATGAGATGGCGCAACTTGCTGTCATCCGTTGTTATACCGTTATTGGCGAGATTGTAAAGCGACTGTCACCAGAATTACGCGATACCAATCCACAAATTGGCTGGCGCAAACTGGCAGGTTTTCGTGATTTCTTGGCACACAATTATGATGAGATTATCTTAGATTTTGTCTGGCAAGCGATTGAAGACTTACCAGCTTTACGTGCAAAGATACAAGCCTTATTAAACAGCCTACTTGATGAAAACGATGAAGACAGCGATGACACATAAACAAATTCATCTTCAGGAGTCTTACCCCTGAGTCGTTACTCATTTTCCGACTTTTGTTTGCCACGCATCTCCTGAATCGAGAAGGCATAAGTTACGAAATAAGACCCCCCGACGAGTAATACTTTCAATTGTGTTTGCAGGAGTGCTGGATTATCGTGTAGCTGTATATAAGGCGTATCTTGGGTAATTTTATGCTCTAAACCATGATGCTCTAGCACTTTGACAATACGATTTGCCAACGCTTCGGGCATATTACCAATCAAGCCACCGCCTGATTCAAAGAGTGTCGATAGTGGCTGTTCGGTATTCAAATAATCAGGGAAGTGTCGCCACGGAAAAAAAGTTGTAGCGTGCGCCTGTGCAATATCTGTCGTGAGAGCATCCGGCTTCTTGACTTCTCCACGAAAAAAGACGGCGGTTGGTTTCTGAGTGTATTGATACAGCAGGGGATGGTCAGTTTCGATTGTAACCTCAGCAACTGTTGTCCCCAAATTAACGACTTGATGCTCTAATGCGCCCAGTACGCGAATGATATAAGAACGAATCGGACGCAAGCCTTCTACCGATTCGTCGAGTTCAGCAACTTGTGTAATCAGTTGGATTTCATTCGGCGCAGCACCAACTTGTGCGACTAACAAAGCCGCTTGCCGATTCTCACCTTGCATATCTGCAAAAAATTGTTCTGTATCGGGCATAAATTATCCTTTATTTGTAACGACTCAAGTTAGAAAAATGCTTTTCACCAAAAATGATATCAAAATTATTCAAGTCCCCCTCTTTGTTGCTTCGGGGAGGGGGATTTAGGGGGTGGGGTGTGCAGTTTCCCCTTATTTCACGAAACGTCGTAACCAAGCAGGGTGCGGGTAATCGACGGCTGCCATATCTGCCATCATTGCGGATACATCATACGGCACAGTGCGAAAATCAACAGTTGCCGTCTCCCCTTCAAAGGTGATGAGCGCCCACTCTGCTTTATTGATATCAGTAAAGGATAAACCCACACTACCGGGATTGATGGCTCGCCATTTGCCCAAAATCCTATCCATAACCAAGTGCGTATGCCCACCAATTGCCAAGCGTCCGCTACGGTCTAATAGGGCATCAAGCGCCTCTTCTTCGGGTGAATCTCGTCCCAGTGAGACCGGTTCATCATCACCGGGAATAGCATGATAGCCAATCACTGTCCCGTAGCCAGCGACATTTTTACGCAATTCGCGCCCCAATGTTTTGGCTAGAAAGTCGTAATCTTCCCAACTGAGTTTGTCGCGTGTCCAATTCACGATATCATCAAATTCATGATGACGCGCTTTGATTTTGACAAATGCCTCTGCGTCTTTTGCGGCAGGTACATGAGGGCGCTTATTGGTCACGATGTAGCGGTCTGTATTGCCGCCGATGACCTTAAATTTATCTTTACCATACTGTTCTTGTAGTTCATGTAGCTTTGCCATACATTCTGCCGGACGGGTAGCGCCCAATGCCAAATCGCCCAAGCACCAGATTAAATCGACCTCACCAACAGCCTGTAAATCATGCAACATTGCTTCAAATGCGATAAAATTACCATGAATATCTGAGATTAAAGCCAAGCGCATTACTTGTCACCTTCTTAAAAATTTCACTGATTATCCCCAATCATACCGCATAGAGCGAAAATCGGGCTAAGTTTCATACCGACATCATCAATTTCCAATCCGATTCTGATAATTTTTGCGTATGCTAACTTAAGAATGGCTTTAGATTTAGCTGGTTTAATGTGTCATGATAGCGATTGTGCAAAGTAAGGAAAGTGAACGCTCGTGCATCTATGAAATGTACCATAAGTGACAAGACCTTATGCTCCTAATGGCTCATAAGAAGCTAGTAGAATACAGCATTGAAGTCAAAATTTGCTTATGATAGTATGTACTAGAGTGCAATGACCGTTAGCGATAAGAGGCAGTGTAATAATCAATTGGCTTTCCCAACAAAAACCACTTTTTATTCCCCTACTCTGTCTATCAATTCATGCACAATCGTAGAACAAGATAAAGCAATGGTTGGCACGGGCTTTCTTCCGTGAGTGCTTATCTATTGACCCTATTTATCGGCGGGGTAATTTGGTGTCCGATAGAGTCTCACAACCCATAAGGAGTCAAATGGTACTCGAAGTGGAAAACAAAAACGAAGAAAATAACAATGAAGATATGTCGTTCGAGGAATTGCTCGACACATATATGTATGAAGTTCCAGAACGGGGACAGATTCTCGCTGGTGTCATTTTAGAGGCGAAGCAAGACGAAATTATTCTGGATGTGGGTCTCAAACGAGATGCAGTCGTCACGCGCAAAGATTTGTCGCGTTTATCGCAAGAAGTCATCAACGGATTGCAACCGGGCAAAGAGGTACAAACCTATGTTTTGCAACCTTATAATGGCGACGGCGACTTGATTGTTTCTATCAATAAGGCATTAGAGTTAGAAGATTGGTCAATTGCCACGCGCTTGATGGAAAGCGACGAAATTACCGAAGCAACGGTGATTGATTCTAACAAGGGTGGTTTGTTGGTGCGCTTTGGGCGTTTGACAGGCTTTGTCCCCAATTCGCATATTGAAAGTGTGCCGCCTGCAACACCACAGGGACGGATGCGCGAAATTAAAGACCAACTTGTCGGTAAAAAGCTCGGACTCAAAGTGATTCAGGTTGAGACCAAACGCAACCGCCTGATTTTGTCCGAACGTGCGGCTCGTCGTGCGGCTCGTAGCGAACGCTTGGGCGAAATCGAAATCGGACAAATTATTCCGGGACGTGTCGTGAACCTGACAGACTTCGGCGCATTTGTCGATATCGGCGGTGTTGATGGCATGATTCATATCTCCAACATTGACCATCGCCACGTCAATCATCCTAGCGATATTCTCGCTGTCGGGGATGAAGTCATGGTGCGTGTTGATAGTGTCGATATTGAACGCGAACGGATTGCCCTCAACCGCAAGGCTGTTTTACCCGACCCGTGGCAATCATTTATTGAAAGCTACAATGAAGGTCAACTGATGGAAGGCGTTGTCACCAACGTTGTTGATTTCGGTGTGTTTGTCGCGGCTCCCGGTGGCGCACAAGGTCTCGTCCATACCAGCCGCATGGCAAGTCTCGGTGCATCGACTCCGCGTGATATGTTCCGCGAAGGCGACCCTGTACTGGTGCGGATTGTCGGCATTGATACGGCACAGCAACATATTGAACTCAGCATTGATGATGTCAGCGTGGATGAGCAACAAGCATGGATGTTCAGCAAGCGTGAAGAAGATGCCCCTGAAACCGAAGAAGTATTTGATGATGCGCCCGACGCATCCGAAATTGAAGACGACGTATCAGAAGACATTGAAGCGAGTACGGATAGCGATACTGACGAATCAGAATAAATATCATAGCACGATAATGCGAATGGGATGGTGTGTAATGGTATCATCCCATTTTGATTCCAAGTCCAATAACGAGCCTCTTCGGGGTTTCATCGCGCCTCACACAAAATTGTCAGAGGCGATAAATGTTAAAACGTTCTCACATATATTTTTAGAAGTTACGCACTTGAGTACAAAAATTGTAGGGGCGTACCCACGTGTGCGCCCAAAAATAACGGTCAACTGCGTAAGTCCTAATTTTATTGAACAAGCACCCAAATCGTTTATATCTCACCAATTGCTATGAATTAGTAGTCACTATAACCTAAAGCGCAATGGAATTATCACGGTTAGGTGAGAGTACGTTACACTGTAAGCGATTGATTCTCGTTTGACTAGCAATCTTTGATAAACTGATAAATGTTACCTTTCCCTATCATTTTGTGTGAGACGAGGCAAAACCCCGACAGGGGCTTCTGTTAAATTGTTGAGTAGAGGTGTAGATTATGGCGGATGGATACTTTGTTTCGACCACGGATGTCGAACAAATTGAGATGCTGACAGGGGTTCATCGTCGCACAATGGCGACAACCGATGAGGCGATGTTATGCCAATTTTTCCTAGAGAAAGGGGCAATTGTGCCGACTCATCAGCATATGAATGACCAAGTAGGCTATGTGATTTCGGGGAAACTCGAAATGACGATTGGTCAGGAAGTTCATATCCTGACCAAAGGAAATAGTTATGCGATTCCCGGTGGTATTCCGCATAGTGCAAAAGCTGTAGAAGATACATGGGCGATTGATGTATTCTCGCCACCACGCGAAGATTATCGAACTGAGGCACGTTAGGAAGTTGTTATGTTTCCATGCTTGGATAAATACTGATATAATGGACTCAAAATAATACGTTTTTAATAAATCGAAGTATTCGTGAGTGTTCATCTGAGCAAAAATTATGGATACCAATAACGAAAAACGCGATAACCGCAAACGTAAAGCACGCGAACGCCAAGCAAAACGACGTGAACGACGTGCGGCAATGGCTTCATCAGTCAATGATGGCTTATCTAAACTTTCCCATCTGAAGCCAGAGGGCATTCCCAAACCTGTGCAACGTGGGTTTTCAGTCGCCCTAAATGTCGCTCAAGATATATTCTGGCATTTACGACATCGTACCTCCTTTTGGAAAATCATAGTCGGCATCGTGGGCGCTATTGTCTTATTATTCTTTCTATCCTTATTTTTTAGCGCCAATATCGGTCCCAATATTAGCACCATGGGACTTGGATTAGGCGGTATGAGTGTCGAAGCTGCAACCGCACAACTAGAAAACACATTCAACAATGAGATGCGTGTCAATATCCGTTTACATGGACGGCAAGTGGGGAGTGTGACCGCATCTGAACTGGGTATTCATTTGGATGCACAAGCAACAGCCCAAGTCGCCAAAGATGCAGGCTTATCCGGCTTACCCTTTGGGCATCAGGTTGAACCTGTACTGGAGGTGGATTATGGCACAGCACAGAATTATATGCTCAGTCTTGTGAATGAGGTCTTTATCCCACCCTATGAAGCCGGTTACGAATGGCGTGAGGGCGATGTTGTCGCCGTACCGGGACGCGCCAGCCGCGAGTTAGACGTAGTGCTGACTGTCCAACGGATTGTCGATGATGCCATCAATATCATGGTACAAGGGCAGTTGGATTTACTGACCACGACGACACAACCGCGCATGATAGATTCGACACCCTATCTGGAAGAGGCACGCGCATTCGTCAACAGTGATTTAACCATTATCGGTTATGACCCATTCACAGATGAAGAACAACAGTGGCAAACAACCCGTGAAGAAATGGCTCGCTGGTTGGTAGCAGGAGTCAATGGCTTGACCGTGCGTGAAGATGGTCTGGAACGCTTTGTCGAGGGTGTCAATACCTTGCTTAATGATGGGGATAATCCGCGCTATCTCAATGAAGAACTTGCACGCGCCGCCCTTGTCCAAGCGATTGATGCAGGGGAGACCACTGTGCAAGTACGGATCAATTATTTGCCGAGTGTTCATACGATTGTACGCGGCGAAACCGGATTCTCGATTGGGCGCTCAACGGGTTTGCCTTTCCGCCTCATTAGTGATGCCAATCCGAGTGTCGATTGGAATCAATTGATTGTTGGGCAAGAAATTAATCTGCCATCGCGTGATACGGTTGTGCCGCTAGACCCCATCAGTGATAAACGTATTGTCGTCGATTTAGACCGCTTCTATCTCGTTGCTTATGAAAATGGCGAAATCGTATTCGATTGGGCTATCTCTATCGGTATGCGCGATGCACCCACATCGCCTGGCATTTATCAGATTCTTGAAAAAGTCGATGTCGCCTATGGTAGTTCTTTCAATCTCTGTAGTGACAGTGGGTGTGGACAATGGCAAATGGATTATTTTATGGGCATTTATGAAGTGGCACCCGGCTTGACGAATGGTTTTCATGGGGCAGTCTTGTTGCCAAATGGTGGCTATCTTGATGGCGGTAGTAGTCAGGTACGCAGCACTTTTGGCTGTGTGATGTCCGATAATGAGGTTGCGGTTCAACTCTTTGAATGGGCGGATGTCGGTACGATGGTTGAAATCTTATCGGATGAATTTGCACCAGAAAGTGAACTCGCACGGCAAGCTGTAGAGTTTATGGATGCCCAAAACCAATTCTAATCTTCTACTCATCTTTGGGGTGTATGTTTTAATAGGTCTCAATTGAAATGTTTCATAAGGTCAATGTAGGTCAGAATCTGTCATAATAGATTTTTGGGTAATGTGTCATGAGATTGTGTCTTTTCTCAGCATAACTTGCGCCATTTTTCACAATAAATTTCTTGAAATAAGATATAAAAGACTTGACAAATTTTCACAGAATTTTTATACTGTTGTTTGTAGATAAGGTGTGTGGAACAAACAATAAATTTCTTAAAATAATTTTTTTTCACCTCCACACTTAAATTCACCCCGAATAGGGGTGTTTTTGATTCTCCAAAGTACCTCAAAAACCCAAGTATTACCCAAGCTCTCAACAATATCCCTTGCCAAATATCCCTGATATACGCTACTGTTACAATATTTATGAAAGAATTAGGAGTTTTATTCCTCATGCGACGACTTATTATACAAAAATCCCCACGCTGGCGCTTGCTTGTCTTATTGTTACTAGCTAGTTTCGCTGTTTCTGCGTGTTCCTTGATTGCTCAACCAGAAGAAGAGACGCAACCGATTTATGAGGGTGTGCCTGTCGTCAGCATTGCTGCTCCACAACCCAATGACAGCTATTATGAAGGGGTGGGAGTCAATATCCTTGTTCGTGTGGAAAATGCGGGTCCTGATATTGCCCGTGTCGTCATTAAACTAGATGGGCAAATTATCGGCGAAGCTCTTGTGCCGAATTCTGGGGGCGCACCGAGTTTTGTTGTGACCAATAGCTGGACAGCAATCGGAGTTGGGGCGCATACGATTGATGCTGTCGCCTCTCGTAATGATGGGACATCCAGTAATCCTGTCCAAGTGCCGATTAATATCGTTGCGGCTCCCCAAAGCAGCACGGGCAGCCAAAGCACAACGGATAATCAGACAACGACTAATACAATACCGCCAACCCAAGTACCTCCAACCACAACAGGAGATACACAAATAGTCCAAGACCAACCAACAACGATTGCCCCCACGAATACGGTAGTAGCGACAAATCCGCCTGAAGCAACTGACCCACCGCCACCGACGACTGTGCCTGCAACAGATACGCCATCACGCCCACAAATCCGAGTCGTGACAGGTGCGAATATTCGCAGTGGGGCTGGCACAAATTTTCAGCCGCCCATCGGGAGTCTCGCTGCGGGGGCTGTTGAAGATTTATTAGCGCGGCATCCGAGTGGTCAATGGTATAAGATTCGTTACTATAATGGTGAAGGTTGGATTTTTGCGGATACTGTCGAAGTCATTGGCGATATAGCAACTATCCCCGTTGAATCGGGTCCCCCAACA
The DNA here is from genome assembly GCA_030950085.1 of Anaerolineae bacterium. Lineage (GTDB taxonomy): Bacteria > Chloroflexota > Anaerolineae > Aggregatilineales > Phototrophicaceae > JAUZRW01. The sequence continues at coordinate 6,265 of JAUZRW010000088.1, read as the reverse complement.
CCTGTTCCATTTACACCGACACCTGTTTCGACGGCGACTCCGGTGGCAGTTGCCGATTTGAGCATTGTCTCGTCATCGACAGTGCCGGAATTTGAATGTGGTAACGCATCGGAGATTATGATTACTGTATCCAATAGTGGCACAGGCAATAGTGAAGCCACCCGTATCGTGGTTGAAGACTTGTTCAATGGGGCAGTCGGCGCACAAACAGAAGCAAATATTGGCAGCCTCGCGCCCGGTCAAAGCCAAACTGTCACTTTGTATTTGACCGTTTTTACCAATGTATTTGAAGGTCATACATCGCGTTTTCGTATTGACCCCGATAATCTCGTGACAGAAACCAATGAAAACAACAATGCCGACCAACGTGATTATGTGCTGGGCGGTGGTAGTTGTTAGCCATAATTTCAGTGAACCACAGATTCAAATCTTGTTGATATTTCCGATTACGTAACAGTTCACCTATCCATGAACTTGTGTTATCGCGGACGTGAAAAATCACGTCCCTACGGTTCAAAAATCATTATTTTGTAGGGACAGGCTTCTGCCTGTCCGAAGAAATCTCACGAATAGCTGAATAGATACCCGATTACAGCAGACGTGATATATATCACGTCCCTACAGGTCAAAAAGAGTCATTTGTAGGGACAGCTTACATGTTGTCCGCCGAAAAACACCAAGCCGCCTATAAAAACTGTGTCGTAGGGACGCGGTCTGAGACCTGCCCATTTAGGGAATTTTGGGAGCGCCTGAGACACCCCCTACAAACTGGCATTGTAGAGCTAATTCAATTCAATCGTCTCTGCCAATAATAGCAAACTCATCATTGAACCTTTGCCATTCATATCACTCTCGGCTGTGGTCAGATTAAAGGCAATCTTGTCACTCGACTGCGCTTCATACAAAGCGATATGGGTATAGAGTTGCCATGAGTCGCTCCCTTGTACCAGACCCATAATCGGTGATAATGGGACAGCCCCACCATTGACCTCAAGCCGATATTCAAAGCCATCATTTAAGTTGTCAGTCATTGTTCGGGCAAAAAATTGGCATGTTAATTTGATAACTTGCCCTGTTTCAATACTGCTCACTTCAAGCGTCGGTAAAGTAGTGTCTTCTTCACCAATACCCCAAACACCTGTCCGCGATACCATGGTTGCCATAATATTTCCCCATAATGATTTGGATAACCTAAACTCATTATAACGCGAATCGCCGTCTGTGTCTGAGAAAACACCACCAACATTGTCGCATCCTGTCATCAGATAGTGTTATCGTATAGAAGTTTATTAGCAAAAAAGCCCATACAGAATTTGCATGGGCTTATCTTTTGGTGAACCCGATAAGACCTATTCCGAACATTTTCCCCCTTCAAATTCCGCAAATTTCTTTCATCAACTAACATTTCCTCAGCACGCTTATATCGAGCGGCTCGCAAATTCGTTTTGACACAGGTGATGGCAGTGAGCAGGAAGAGCCGTGACTCCCCCTGCAACTGCGAAGCACCGTTGCGGAGGCGACGGCACTCTCGCACACAGTCTAGCACGAAACTGCCAATGCTTGGTTTTGCACAAGAATTGCTGATTCTATTCAACTGATTTGCGGAGGAAATAGACAAAATGACACGCATTTTCGCACTCACTAATCATAAGGGCGGCGTGGGTAAATCTACGTCGGCAACGAATATTGCACTAGGGATTGTTGGTATACTACGTAACGCTAACGCACCAAATCCGCGAGTGTTGCTGATAGACACGGACAGCCAAGCTCATGCCACACTTGTTACGACAGGTCGCAATGACTATGGTACAGATGACAGCCTCTACACTGTGCTGATGGCAGACCGTCAGACTGCATCGCAAGTCTTGGCAAACTGTATCGTGACATCCAAATGGGATGAAAATCTGCATGTGTTACCTGCCTCTCCCCTGCTAGAACAAGCAGAACGTGAATTACAGGGAACGGCAGGTGCGCCTTATCGACTGGCTGACCCACTGGCGAAGATTGCGCCACACTATGCTGCGGTTGTTATTGATACACGCCCCTCATTTTCACTGATGACCGAAATGGCACTGATTTCTTCCACAGACGCGATTGTTCCGGTTGAACCGCGTTATCTGGAAACGGTTGGTCTATTGAGCGTTATCGGCAAAATCAATGAGATACGAGAAGGCTGGCGCATTCAGAATCTACGGGTGAGCGGTCTGCTGGTCACAAAGATGGATAAGCGAGTACGTGGACATCGCCATCTGCTCAATGAACTTAGAGGTCATCCAATGCTCGGCAAATTGCTCATTGGTGTTATTCCAATGAATGAAGCTGTGTCTTATGCCCATCGCAGCCACCGCAGTATCTTTGCTTATGACCCAAAAGCCTCTGCCAGCAAAGCCTATGCACAATTGGTCGGGCGACTTGTGAAGCACTTGGGAGGTGTGCAATGAGCAAAATTAACGATACAGAAAAGTTGGATGCGCTTCTGGCATCTGTGACGGACGATATGCTCGGCGATGACCTGCCGCAGTATTTCAATGACAACCATATCAAAGTAGAACGTATTTTGTTGGAGATGGTACGTCCCGACCCAGTTCAGCCGCGTCGTGTGCTGTCAGAGCAATTGCATCACAAATTCCACAACAACCGCCTCACGCCAACACAGGCATTGAGAGAGTTAGTACAGGTTGCACAAGTTTCTGCACGGCAGCAAGGTCGCCCATTCGCTAATGTACTTGAATTACTGCCTAATGCTGAAAGCGACCAAGAGATAACCGACAAACTCTCACCCGAAGAAAACATTCTACGCGACCTTGTAAATCTGGCAATCACTATTCGAGATGATGGGCAAGTTAATCCATTGACAGTCGTAGATATTTCGCAAGGTGTGACACGACTTTATCGTATTGAAACAGGCGAACGCCGTTATTGGGCAGCGTGGTTACTGCGCAATTTCATCTCCGGTTACGAAAGTGATGGGATGATTGACTGCATTGTTATTCCTGCTGAACGTGCTTCAGCATTTCGTCAAGCGAAAGAGAATACAGCGCGGAAAGGGCTTAATGCGATTGCCATGGCACGGCAAGCTGCTCTGTTATTACTTACGGTACATGGATGTGAGATTCCCAACGAAGCTGTCACCAACGATTTTTACCGTCAAGCATTAGAACTCGATTTGCGTGGCAAACGAGAGTTTACGGAATCGATTCTTTCGGCGATGGGTGGTGTAACCAAGCAGCGATTGAATCAATACAAGAAATTACTTCTACTGTCAGACGAAGCATGGGAATTAGCCGACAGACATGGCTTGGATGAGGGTGTTCTTCACTATGTTGTAGATTTGCCAACGGAAGTTCATATTGAAATGTTACAGCAAATCATTCAGCTTGGGCTTTCAGGACGGCAAGTCAAAGCAATCCTTCATCAAACTAAAATACCTAATGAGGAAGACACTAAACTGGAATCGCCATTAGCCAAATTTACACGGACAGCAATTAAGACGATTGAGAAACAGAATCCCGTTGATTTTGCTCATACCATCGTGAAACAGCAAGGTGATATTCATATGGCTCTAGCCTATTTAAATCGCTTTGAGGATTTCATCAAAAAAGCAAGAGAAGCACTCACAAATATCAGATAGGTCAACACATGTTGACCTTTTTTGGAGTTAGATATGTCTGAGGTAGCACGAGCGCCACCCATTAAAACAAAAACCCACCAGTTCTACGCAGGCGGGCAACGGCAAAACATAGTCTGTTGAATTCACACCTTCAGATTATCACAGTTTGAGCCAGTCTGCAACCGCATACCGTCACTTTTTGCCGTTTTTTCATCGGACATACCCTTCAGATTCGCAGGTGACAAGCTATGACTTCAGTGCAGGCTGAGTTGTATTCAACGCGCCTAAACGACGAACTGAATATTCTTTCATCTGCGTTAGATGCCCAGCAGCGCGGATGGTCGATTATTCCCCTGCTCGGTGGGGGAAATTCGACAGGTGGCAAGCGTCCGCGGGTGGCGTGGAAAAAGTATCAGCAGCAGCAAGCGACTGAACGGCAAATTGAAATATGGTTCGCAGAAGAATGCACAGCCTATGGTGTCGTTTGTGGGGAAATATCGAAGCTGATTGTTATTGACTTCGATGAAGAGCAAGCACAAGCAGAATTTATCCGGCGCTATCCGCAGCTCATGAATACTCGAATTGTTCAGTCGGGTCTACGGCGAACACTCCATATCTACTTGCAAGTAGATTTTCCAGTAAAAACCTGCAAACTACACGGAGGCGATCTTAAAGCAGAAGGGAGCTATGTCGTTGGCGCAGGTTCACAGATTGCAGGTCGGATGTGGCAAGTGGTCAAAGATGCGCCTTTGTATCAGGTTTCAGAATCCGGGTTGAATGAATTTTTATTGGAATTCGGCATTCAACAAACAATCTCAATAGGATTGTCTCAACCTGCTGCTGATGCAAAGTCACCAGATGATTTCCTTCGCATTTATCAGTATCTTGTGAATGAAGTCGACAGCCGCAACGAAGCCCTGTTTCGTACTGGATGCACGATGCGTGACGAAGGCTATAGCTTAGCGGATGTCATCGCTGTCCTTGCGAGTATTCATGCTAATCAGCAACCGACCCATCAACATAAAGCGGAGCGATACAATCAGCGTCATGCAGAGGCTGAACGAAGTATCCGAAGCGTTTTCAGCAAGCCGCCGCGTCCCAAAAAACAGCGAACGACCAAACGAGCAACTGCCAGTTATGTTCCCAATGCGTTGCGTGAGGCTATTTTGAAAGCGGCTGATGGTGCAGCATTCTTGCGCGTGTATGAGGGATTGTTGCTCAATGGCAAATTAGCGAGAGATACAATCACAGAGCGCGAAGCGTTGGCGGTTCTATCGCCGTATGGTGTCGGTCGTCCGTCGGTACGAAAAGCTCTAAAATTTTCGATTACCCCCGCCCTTAGAAACCCACCCCATGCTGATGCTGATTTAGCACTACCTGCTAGTGCTACAAAAAAATGCGTTTTTGTACAGACGACGGCAGGTGACAAAACTCAGGGACGACCACCGAGACGATACCTTATTCCTGACATAATGATGCTGTGTCAGCGATTGAATATCGACAATAGGGGCGCAGACCCGATTACAGTAGAAGATATTCAGTCACCAGCGATATACCGTGCGGCACTCAACCGCGAAGTCATCAAGCGTCGTCCGGGCAAGTATTCGCAGACTTGGCTTGGCAATCGGCTCAGTGTATCTTCGCGCACAATACAACGCTATTTGAAGCGCGAGAATATCCAATCGAGGCAGTTACTAGAAGAAACGCGCATTGATTGGGGCAATGTCAACCAGATTCCCACGGCTTATACAGCGAAGCGTGCTGGCTTCGATATACAACCCTATTTCTTACAAGATGAACGTGGCAAACGTTATCCACCTAAGTCGGAAATCGCCAAAAAGTTGCTGAAACAGCATCATGGAGTCTGGCTCATAAAACGAGGTCTCAAAATGTACTGGTATGAGCGTGAGCCATTACCCAAAATACAGGTAGAGCAAAGTGTGGAATCACCTACGAAGGAAGGACTGTTTCTTAAACCGGATTATCCTGTAGATGCCGTGATTATTCCGACTCAAACGATGCCGATTCAATCAGATGTGCTTGTAAACGACAGTGTGCTTTTACCACAACATATTGTAAAAGCAGCGTCTCAGAAGCGACCCAAAACCCAGCCAAAACGGTCTACCCGTTATTACAAAAAGCCATTGCCAGATGACACCGATGAATGGTTGGCGCAGAAAGTTTATCAAGCAACAGGCAATTTGCAAGAAATCGAAGCGCGGCAGTTGGTCGATAAATATGGACGAAAAGCAGTCGGTCAGGCATTGGGGCGCATGGAATATTTACGCGAGAAGGGCGACTTACGCAATCCAGCCGGTTTCATGAAAGTGGCATCACGAGTCTCATGGCGCAGCATCAATGGCTTTGCGCTGAATTCACCGCAATACAAATCACCCCCAAAACGCAAACGACGTAAAACTGCATACGACTCCAAGAACGACCCCATCTGGCAATCTGAAGCCTATCGGACATGGCGACTGTCGTTTGTAGATGCTCCGATTGACATCTGGGAAATGCCACAATTAGAGCAAGAGGTTACGTTCTGATGGACGTTCAGAAATGCCTCATACAGCCTATTTGTTCGACCCTTTGTCAGCTTGCGCTGCCTGCCTTTGTGAGTGTTTGTTATTCACGGAGAAGGTATATGACCCTAAA
>JAUZRW010000087.1 GCA_030950085.1 Anaerolineae bacterium | reverse complement strand
CCCTAATGATGATAAATGATGATTTTAGTATAGAGGCGAATCGCAGAAACGAGGCTAAAGAATGAGAAGACCTTATAATATCTGACCAAAAAAATTTTTATGGGGCGCAAGGCATTGCGCCCGAAAAACACAAATCTAATCATCAAGAATTAAATTGGTCAAGTAATAGTACATGACCAAAAAAGTTTTTGAGGTTTCGTAGGGGCGACAGCGTGCTGCGCCCAATCATCAAGAATTAAATTGGTCAAGTAATAGTAACCTTCGGTAAGTTTTTACAAAATGCGTAACGCAGAGCATTATTTTGAATAGAAATCTTGGCGTTTTGGCGTTTTGGCGTTTCATCTTTTTTTGCAATTATTTACCTGTTCTTACTTTTTAATACCTTAGACTTCGCCACTGTTGCGTTTGATTTTTGCGAGTAGTTTTTCGCTTTCACTTGGGAGGTGCTGCGTGGCATTGAAGCGGTCAATAAAATTATCGACTTGCCACAGATATTATGATACACGGGGCTTAGTCGCGTGTGTGCCTCTGGTAATTTACGGCAAGATGACACATGAATCCTCCCCTACAATTTCTGTACTGGGATGAAATACCCCCAAATATTGTAATTCACTTGTCTGAGATGGGATAATCCCGTTAAAATAGGGTAAGACATTGAGCATCTATAGAAAATAATTATTCAGCATATGAGGGTGGTACGGTGAGCGAAAAAGAACAAAATAATACAATGTTGTATGTCGTTGTGTTTATCGGTTTAATCATTATTGGTGTTGTTAAAGCGGTATTTGGCAGCTTATTTAGCACGGCTGAGGTTGATTTAGCGTCTGTCATTGTCACAGAAGTTATCGGTGCGGCATTAATGGGTGGCTTGTTTGTGTATATTATTCAGCGCATCACAGCCCCAGCCCAAAGACTCAACGATAAATTTGAAATTTTCAGTCAAGAGCAAGCACGTCTCAGTGATGTCCAAGAGAAAATTATCCAAGCAACAGGAACACATCCTGCCATTACAGATGAAATGGTCAAGTCAGCAGCACAGGCAAAACTAACATCACAGCCAGCCGCGACTCTGTCACCACAACCTGTAGCCGCTACGCCTGCGCCACCAGAACCACCGAAAGACCCGCTTGAGGCGCAACTTGAGCAAGAACTTGAAGCGGTACATTTTGATGATATGTTCGCCGACTACAACGCAGAACGCGATGCAGCACGGGCGCGAGGTGAAAATATAGACGAGGATTAAAACAGATTTTGTCTGATTCTGAGTAAATGTAGAGTCCGATAAGTGCCTAGAAAAAGCGTAACACAGAGAAACGGAGAATCAGAGACGCAGAGCATCATTTTGAATAAGATTCTTCGTGTCCTTTGTGTCTTCGTGGTTCACCTTTTTGAATTTCCTTCTGCATAAGAGGTTTAGGTCAAGATATTTTGGGCAGCATCCCGAACCTGTGCGTCATCATCGGATTGACTTATTTTGACAAGACCTTTACGGGCAGTTTGTGATTTGAACTGCCCTAATGCGGCGACAACTGCAAGACGTACCCACTTGCTCTCATCGCTTGCCGCAGCCAGTAATCCATTAATCGCCTGATTATCTCCAATTTGCCCTAATGCTTCGGCAGCCATTTGTCGCGCATCTAATTTGCCATTTTCCAATACATCCAGCAAGGGAGCGATAGCTGGTTTGCCAATCGCCGCCAACTTATCGCGGACGATACTTCGCACATCATAATCTTCGTCATCTAACAAAGGGAGCAATGTTTCTATATTTTCTGCTGTGGGGTCTAACTTTTGAATAGCCTCTGCACGGATGCGCCAATTTGTATGGGATAGTGGGTCATCAATAGCAGCACTATTTGGCGTAGCAGCCTTGGTTTTGGGCTTAAGTTGGTCACGGAAATAACGGTCATAGACTCCCTTCCCTAGAGTAACTATCGACAAAATACCGATGAGAGCGCCAATTGCAAACTGCATCCTTCTTGTCTTTCTACAAACTTGAGTTTATTCTGTCTTCATTGTCGCAGGTAAATGTCCAGTTTCATTGTAACTCTGCAACTGTAACATCCCATTTTCATCAACCGTCACAATCGTAATGCTACAGTGATTGATATTGAGTTTCGCCCATGTATCAGTTGTCACGCCTAATGCTTTAGAAGTCAGGTAGCGAATCACGTTGCCATGACAGGCGAGTACCTCATGGGCAGGTTCATCGGTTGTAGAGGGTACAAAAAAATGTGCAAAAGCCTCATTAGCACGCTGACCATCGGCATGGATTGATTCGTGGGTCAAGCGAGGGTCATTTTCCATCATTTCCAAAAGTTCTGTTGCAAATCGTGGCGGTATCGACGGAATACCTTCGCGCAGTAAGTCGCTGACAGCATAGGGCTTCTCTGTTGCTTGTGCGATAATATTACCTGTTTCAATCGCACGCACCATTGTTGAGGCAGTGATGGATGTAATCGGAAATTCCTTGATGGCCTTGGCAACATATTCCGCTTGTTGCCGGCCAATCGCTGTCAGACTGCCGCCATCAGGTGTTCTGACTGCCATATCATATTGTCCATGCCGTACTAGATAGAGCGTGCGTTGTGCGACCATAGATTATACTTTTCGTCCCTGTGTGTATATGAAGTAAGTGTCTGTGAACTGCGCCTTAGCCTCAATGCCCACTTTGTCAAATGCAGTTTCAAGCGGTTTACAGTCATAATAGAGTTTAACATGCGATAACCATTCATCATACTCGGCAGAGCGAGCGCGGTAATATGCCATTTGTTCTTGTAGAATACTGTTCATGTCCATCATCCTATTGTACCTGTTTTTGCTATTGTGGACACAAATTAATGGCAGGGTCAAGCAATATCAAAATGCTTTGGGGCAAGCAAAGAGATTTATGACACCCAGAAGGGAATACGATGCGAGTTATTTTGCAGCGCGTGAGCAAAGGCAGCGTGACAGTTGATGAGGAAATTGTCGGGGCAATCGAAAATGGTTATGTGGCGTTAGTCGGTATCACACATGACGATACGCAAGCCGACGTTGAATTATTGGCGAAAAAGACCGCAAACTTACGAGTCTTTGAAGACGATGCCGGAAAAATGAATATCAGTGCGATTGATGCCGATGCAGGTATTTTAGTGATTTCGCAATTTACCTTGTATGCCGATGCCCGTAAAGGTCGTCGCCCAAGTTTTATACAAGCAGCGCGACCAGAACAAGCCGAACCCCTCGTTGACTATTATGCTGCTTGCCTCGAAAAAGAGGGCATCCAGCAAGTCGAAAAAGGGGTATTTGGGGCGATGATGCAGGTTGAAATTCACAATCAGGGTCCCGTGACGATTATTCTGGATAGCGACTCGTTATGAGGTTTTTTCGTTGTCCCGTAATGTGCGGATAACATTCTCTGGTGTCAGTGGAATTTTATCGAACCATACGTCTGTCGCATCGTGTAGGGCGGCTGCAATCGCTGGGGCAAGTGGAATAAAAGGCATTTCTGCCATACCACGCGCTCCCCATGGCCCTTGTGGGTCTGGTACTTCGACCAAAACCGAATCCACTTGCAGAGGAATATCTTTGATACCCGGAATGAGATAGGTACTCAGACGGGGATTCAGAATACGTCCATCGACAACACGCAGATTCTCAGTCACAGCATAACCATAGGCTTGGACAATCGCGCCTTCGATTTGCCCAACCACAAGGTTCGGATTAATAGCATGACCGACATCATCAGCACAAACCACACGCTCAATATGAATATGTCCGGTTTCAATATCAACTGATAATTCGACTACTTCTGCGACATAGCCATAACTGATATTAGCATCGCCTTTGCCCGTCACATCATCAATCATATCGGTTGAGCGCGGTGTAAATCGTATTTGACCAACTGCTGGACGGTCTTCGTTTTGCCATGCTTCAAGCGCCCGCTCTGCTGCCCCTTTGATAGCATTACCCGCCATAAAAGTCATCCGTGAAGCTGAAACAGACCCCGAATCGCCTGTAAAAGCGGTGTCTGACAGCACCATCTCGATTTTGTCATAGTCAATAGCCAGCGCCTCTGCCGTCATCTGACGCAAAGCCGTATGCGTTCCCTGACCGACTTCCGCCGCTGAGTGATACAGCACCGCCCGTTCAATTTCGACTGAGCCATACAGTTCAATTTTAGCCTCACAACGTTCGGGAAAGCCAAAGGAAAAACCGACATTTTTATAAGCACAAGCGATGCCTCGTCCGCGACGGATATTGCTCTTATCAGCCGCAAGTGATTGAAATGCCTGAAAGGGTTCGGCATCCGCTAAGGGTTGATGCCACTGAGAAGCACTTGCACAATCTTCGACTACTTGGCGAATACTGACTCCGGCAGGCATCGGTGTTTGCGTGATGGCTATACTCTCATCATGCAAGCAATTCATCAGGCGTAATTCAAGTGGGTCAATACCGAGAGCATCAGCTAACTTATTCATCTGGCTTTCGGCGGCAAATGCCCCTTGTGGCGCACCAAAGCCCCGAAACGCCCCACCGGGAACAGTGGTTGTATAAATGGCGTAACTATCAATCCGCGCATTCGGGATTTCATAGGGCCCCGCGACACAAAGATGAAAATTGCCAAGTACCTTGTTACTCGTGTAATTGTACGCGCCTGCATCGAGATAAACATCAGCTTCAACCGCCGTGATTTTGCCGTCCTTTGTCGCCCCCCAACGGGTAGTAACGACTGCCCGATGACGTTTATGATGCCCGATAATGCTCTCTTCGCGTGACCATTGGCTTCGTATCGGGCGTGTTTCACCTTTTTGATACAATTTCCATGAAGCGAGTGCCATCACAATTTGCAATGACATATCTTCACGTCCACCGAAAGCGCCACCAATTGCCGGATAGATAATGCGAATATCTTCGGCTGGCATATCTAGGGCATGGGCAACCTGTTCTTGGTCTTCATGTGTCCATTGTCCGCCAATCTCAATTGTGATACGTCCCATTTCATCGACATAACTAATAGCCGCTTCGGGTTGAAGATAAGCGTGTTCTTGATGCGGAACTTCGTAACGTCCTTCAATAATGACATCAGCCGCAGCCCAGCCGTCATCCATAGCGCCTTTGCGAATGACATAATGCTTGAAGGCATTCGTCCCTGCTTCGGGATGCACGAGAACATCGTCTTTGAGACCGTCCCACACATCATGAACAAGCGGCAAATCTTCCCATTCAATCTGGATTTTTTCAGCAGCCGCTTGTGCCGCTTCGGGCGTTTCAGCAACGACAACTGCTACTTGGTCGCCTTCCCAGCGACTGACATCTGAGGGGACTTTGCTACGCCCTGTCGCATTCACGCCGACCATCACGGGCTGGTCAAACATCGTCAAGCCGTATTCATTCACGGGGACATCTGCTGCGGTAAAAATGCCCAATACACCTGTCACTGCCTCTGCTGCGCTCAAATCCATACGCTTCATTCGGGCGTGGGGTTTATTACTGAACACAACCTTAGCATGGATAAAGTTTTCGCGGTCAATGTCGGCAGGGTAGAGGGTCTCCCCTGTGACTTTGCCGGGTGCATCAATCCGAAATTTTGATTTGCCGATTGCCATAATATTTTTCTTATTCTCCGTGATTCATCGGAAATAATTATCGAAACGCAAAATACGCCTCTATGATTCACATTTCCAACATGATAGCGAAGGTAAGGAGACTACGCAAATCTCTATAGCAGAATTTTTGGGTGATGGCATTAAACTATGCCTTAGCGGAATAAAACTTGAATATTCAGGTGTCCAAGTAACAAAACATCGCCGTTACGGACGAGAATCTTTCTGTTAGCAGGTAATGCTTCGCCGCCGAGGTTTGATACTGACCGATTTCTAAAAACAGATTTTTCATTTTGTATTAAATGCCGATTTGCTGTCGGTGATTTAGCGTGTCCACCACCACGTTGCTGTTTTACGCTCACCATATTTTAGCTTTTTATCGAGCCATAAGGCTACTTTTCGCAAGGGTGTTCCTGCCAGCCAACGCCAGAATCGATTCTGTACTTGTTTCATATCTTTGTTATACGGACAGACGCGAATACAAATCGAACAATCTGTGCCTTGATTTGTCCAAAATTTGAAGCACTTATCGGCATCAGTTGTCCATTTTTTCACACCTGTAATATTGGAAATACTGTGGATTTGTATATTGTGAAAAAGTTGAATCGCCAAAACAGCTATTCAAAATGAGGCTCTGTGCCTTTGATTCTCCGTTTCTCTGCGTTACGCTTTTTGCAAAATTCTCGAATCCTACGCTATAAACTAATCCTCTATCGAAAATGAGTCAATCTCTATAGCTGCTTGACCCTCTGCCTGATAATTCGTTAGCGTGTTGAAGTCGTACCAACCGACGCGCACGGTATAATCGCCTGATTGTAAATCATCAGTAGTGAAAGAGACAATTTCTGCCCAATTATCCTCTTCCACAAAGACACCTGATGGCACATCGCTCTGAAGCTCGATTTCGCCTGATTCATTGATGATATGCACAAAACGGATATCTGTATCTGTGCGCGGCGCGTCAAAGTACCACAGCAAGCGTATATCAACGTTATCTGCAACAGTGACAGCCGCACTTTCTAAGCTAATGCCATCCTCGAAAGTCACGGCATTTGTATTGTCACTGGCAATGAAACTTGCCTCTAAGTCATAAGTCAAATTTCGGCATTGCAGAGTGTCGCTATAATTTATTGGGCAAGGTGGATTGAGTGCTAGGCGTAGGGCGTAAAATCCTCGTTGCGGCACATGAATCGGAACTTGTACATTGACCTCGCCATCTATAGTCCAACGGTGCAGTAAATTGCTATTCAGTCGCAAGTCAACATCACGATTATCTGCCTGCAATCGTCCTGTCAAATCTATCCAACCAGCTTGTGGCGCGAAAAAATAGACTTCACTATCGCTATCGGTTGTGCCAGATATCGCTAATGTGAGCAATTCATCAACACTCGTTTCGGGGGGTGGGACTTCGTAAATGGCAATGCGCTCATCTTCGTATATCGCCTGTCCTAACTGCGTGCGAAGTTGTGCTTGTAAACTATCGAAAAGGTCAATTTCTGCTGCACGCTGTTGATGGAAAATGACAATATCGACTCCAGCCTCATCCAGCAAAGCAGGGTCAAATGTCGCTTGTAGAAGTGCCAATTTTGCTGGATTGACAGGGGTTTGTCGGGTGATTTGCCCAGCGATGAGTGGGGCTTCATGGGCGGTTTGTAAGAAGAGGGCATCTTTCGCAGCTAATACATGCTGATACGGCACATTAAAAATCGCCCGAATATCATCACGCTCACGCAAATCATAAACTGCCTGTGGAATATCGGCTGTGACAGTGGGTTGCCCCCAAAACGACTGATAGTCAAAGACAATCAGTATCGCTAAGAATATCGCAAGCCCATAACGCCATCTCTGCTTCGGCTGCCAGTGATACTGCCATAACCACGCCGCACCGTATCCTGCAATGACAGCGACTGCAATCGCCACAGTAAATGTAAAACGTGCCGGAGTCCGTGCCAGATTGAACACAGGCAAGTTCTCTAATAGAGCAAATGGCAAGATGATATAGGTATCGTATGCCTCAAGCAACATAGTAACAGGTTCATTCCCAACTTTTAACAAAGAGCCAAGTGACAAGACCCATGCGCCGAATCCGAGCATCAGCCACCAGCGCGATTCTCTATTTTTGGCGATACCGATAATGATGAGTATTCCCACGAAAAAACCGATATAGCTCATGCCTTCACCGAGGTTTGTTCCTAATACGGCACGCGAATAATCCAAATTTGCAAACAGTGGATGGAAAAATGACGGACTTATGAGGGCGAGTGAATCGGAACTGTAACGTACAAAACCTTGTGTTTCTGTGTAGGCACTTTCACTGGTTGCACTGTTTATCGCCGGAATTAGGAGTGCCAATAATAAAATACTCGCTATTATCCCCATGATGAAAATGCGAACAATGCCCTTCCAGTCATGTTTGTAGAGTCGTGCTAGTCCGAAAGCGCCCGTGATAGGCATCAGCACATAAATTGACAATAAAATGTGTCCGGTAGTTGTCAGGTAGAAGAACAGCACACTTGCTAGTATCCAACGCCAAACTTGTGTTTTCGCACTGACTAATCGGAACAATGCCCACAAATATAGTGGCGCAAACCATGCAATGATTAAGCCGCCATGTGCATCGCTGAGATGTCCTTGAAACAGGGGGAATGTCATATAAATTAAGCCCGATAACAGCGCCGCAACATCGTGTTCATCATTGAGTAGATAGCACATCAGCCAATACATTGACCAGCCATTAAGTGCCATCCAGAGCAAGGCAATCACGTTATACGCAATATTTAAGGGCAATACAAACGACAAGACCGAAATCGGCAAATACTGTGTCGGGACAGTCATTAGCACTGCGCCGTCGATGCCATCTGGGTAGCCCAGCAATGTTTGATAAAAAAGCGGTTCGCCATTTTGCAGCGCATATTTGAACCACCATGCGCCGCGTGCCATCTCATAAATATCACTCGATTCGCTGCCGATGAAGCGTGTTAATAGTGTCGTGGGACTCTGTCCAACGATAATCATGGCGATGAGATAGTATGCTCCTATGATGAGGAGGTGTTTGCGCGGAAATTTTTCCCAGATTTCTTGCATAGACTACTTCGCTCATTTGGACAGTGTGCGCGGATTGTACTGGATTGCATAGTGACTGTGAAGCGTTTAGGATAGCTGAATAATTGTGAAATGGATGATTGCATGGATATTAAAATTTATCGCCAGAAACGACGTAGTTTTATGATGCGTCCTATACCGGGTGCCGTTGAAGTCTATATCCCGTACGCAAAGATGCAAAGGGTGTAAGGCGCGAAGAATTTTTGACCTTGATTCTCTGTGTCTTTTGTGCCTCTCTGTGGTTCAATCTTTTTGTGGTTTTTACCCGATTTTACTGGTTTAACAAAGTGCTTCTGATAAACCTGTAAATTCTGTCTCACTTTATAATTTTGTGTGAGGCGCGATGAAATCCCGAAAGGGGCTTTTTATAATGCAGAAAAACGGGCGTTTTGTTTAATTTCAGTTTGCAGCGTATAATTCATCATATTGTTTTGGACAAACAGGAAAGGCGAGACCCTATGGCATCTGAACGTATTAAAAAATTACTAAAAGATGGCTATGAAGAAGCCGGATTCGATGTGGTTGATGAACTATCAAATGGCGAAACAATACTGCGTTATCCTGAGCCGGGTGCGATGGATGTCACCTTCAAAATTACCGATGATGATATCGAAGAATATGCGGAAATGGTGCAAGCGAGTCGTGAATTTCGGGTTGTTGGGCGCACAGGGATGGTCAACCAAAAATTCCGCGAACAACTGCTCACGCCATTGGACAATAGTATCGACGAGCGTGATTTACGAGATTTCTTTTTTAAGCGCGATAATGAATCAGATACCTATGTCGAGTTAGATAAGTTGTCATTGGTTTATGCCAATTTCTTTCGTTTCGACCCCGATTATATGCGAATCTGCCTTGACCGACTATTTTCTTTCCCCCGAAAAATGCGGCAGCAATCACGCCGCGACCCCCTCGACATTCGCCATACTTTTGTGCGCTTATTAGGGATTCGTGTCTTTAATATCAATGCACGCAGCATTAGCGAAGCAGTACAGATTTCTGATGAATATATTGATAGCAGCCTGTTCACACTCGCTTATGAATACGATATTCCCTTGATGTTGGCTAATGATTGGCCAGCAACACGTTTTGAGCGTTATCAACGGATTCGCCGCAATGCCCATCGTCTGAATGGTATGATTGTGCCGGATAAGAGTATTCGCGGTGATTTAGGACGTTTGTATCAAGCCGGACTCGCTTCACAGATTCCAGCGCATCAATTTTTGTCGTTTTATCAGATTTTAGAATTATTCTTTCAAGATGTAGAAAATGCAGGCGTTCTCGACACGCTCTATAATATGCTGCGTGGCGAAGAATTTCGTCCCAATAACGAGAGTCTATCGCGGATTGTATCAGTTGTGAAAGCGCATGAAAGCAGTATTTCTCAAGCCACACTGCTAGAACAATTGCTGCGGCAGCATGTGGGTAGTGATGCAATAAGAGGGTATATTCAACTTTTAGGGGGTAATGCTGAGGAAAGTATCAGTTCACTATCTCGTCGCCTTGCCCGTACCCGTGATGTGATTGTCCATGCCGGTCAAGATACAGCGCCACTGCCTGTTGATAACCCTATGATTGCGCGAGATGTGCCGTTGGTGAAATTTTTGGCAGAACGAGTCATTCTAGCAACCCGTGAGGCATAATTTCGATAGTCGTGTGATAACTAACCCCATCACTGCGTTTAGCGTTCCCTCCCATTGCAATGGAGAGGGGTTGAGGGGCGAGGACAATTATTTCAGAGCGTTCAGTTTTTCTTGTAATGCCTGTCGCACAACGGCTGGGTCGCCTTTGCCGCGCAGTTTGCCCATTGCCTTACCGAAAATGGCATTGATAACCTTCTCGTTGCCATCAAGATAGCGTTGTACGATATCCGGATTTTCGTCGATTGCCGCTTGAACCGTATCCCCAATTAAGTTGGCATCGCTGATTTGTGCCAAGCCCTCTGTTTCGACAATCTGTGCTGCATCTTTGCCTGTTTCCCACATGATGGGCAATATTTTCTTACGCACTGTTCCGGCATTGACCGTCCCTTTATCAACCAGAACAATCATTTTGGCGAAATTTTCGGCGCTGATATTGGTCTCACCGATAGCCTCACGCTCAACTTTTTCGGCATTGAGCAAGCCAAATAAATCGCCTGTCACCCAATTACTGACTGTCTTTGCTTGAATATTTTCAGCAGAAGCGAGAATGGTCTCGAAGTAATCCGCAATCGCTTTTTCAGCAACCAGTACACCGGCATCATATTCTGGCAAGCCTAATTGCTCTACGAAACGCTGTTTTTTGGCATCTGGCAATTCCGGCAATTTGGCACGGACTTCAGCAACCCACTCGCGGCTCACTTCTAAAATCGGCAAATCAGGCTCAGGGAAATAGCGGTATTCATCCGGGCGCTCTTTATAACGCTGAATAGTGATGTTTGCGGCGCTCTCATCCCAACCTAAAGTAGCAGGTTTGACTGCTTCGCCACTTTCCCACAATTTAATCTGACGCTGCACTTCAACATCTATTGCTCTAACCATAATACGAATACTGTTCAAATTCTTGATTTCTGTACGTTGGCGAAATTCAGTATCGTCTTTGTGCATCACACTAACATTTGCCTCAAAGCGCAAAACACCTTTCGACATATCACCGTGATTCACACCCAAAAATTGCAATATGCTACGCAGTTTACGGGCGTATGCCTCAGCCTCATAACTGCTGCGAATCTCCGGTTCAGACACGATTTCCAGCAATGGCACACCCGCACGATTATAATCGACTAGCGAACTGAGTCCGGCGTGCGTCAATTTGCCGGTATCTTCTTCCATATGGGCGCGAGTGACATTGATACGTTTCGTTGAGCCGTCTTCTAGTTCAATGTCGATATAGCCTTTAATCGCTAGAGGATGGTCATATTGGCTAATTTGATACCCCTTGGGCAAGTCGGGATAGAAATAATTTTTGCGTGCGAATTGATTAAAAGGGGGAATTTCACAGTTCAATGCCAAGGCAACCATCATGCCATATTCCATTGCCTTCATATTGATAACAGGCAGTGTGCCGGGCATTCCTAGCGACAAGGGGTCAACAGCACTATTGGGAGCCGCCGTCACACTATCGACAACGGGGCAATTGCTGAACATCTTGCTTGCGGTGAGCATTTCGGCATGGACTTCCAGACCGATTATTGTTGTCCAATCACTGACAGCCATTTTTTGTCTTCCTATATGCTTGGGTTCAAGGCAAATTCACAGTGTGAATTATAACATAATCGGCGTATCTTACTCGGATTTATCTTTTTTGTTGCCGCGTGGGAATAAGACATAGAATGTGCGATATGGTCTTAGGTTCGGCTCGCTTTTTTGGGCATCACTCAGCGCATGATAGCGGTCAAAGAGTTCTTCTACTTCATGATAGAAATCCATGGCTTGCGCTTCGGTTAGCTGCACCGAACCCGTATTTAGCGAAAGCCCTTTGTGGCGTTCACCCTCATCATCCCACTCAACAGCCCCGTCATTCACAGCCTGATGCAAGTCATCACGGGCGGTTTCAAAGAAGGTATCGACGACAATAGACAGTCCTTCTGTGTTGTTATCCTCACCACCAGAGAGCAGATGCTTGGCGACACGAACATGCTGCGCCGCGACTTGATAGTGTTTTTCGATAATGCCAGATACAACACGGGTATCCACCAACACAATCAGCTTATGTTTTTCGAGCAGGTTGATATGATAGTAGAGTTTAGTCGGCGGCAAATCCAATGCAGCAGCCACTTGCTTAACAGTCGTTGCTTCAAGCATTAACTCACGGATGCGAAGTCGCAACGGGTCAGCAAGCACTTTTAATGTATCTAAGTCATCCACCACATACTCTTCACGAGGGACAAAATTTAGTTGTGGGTTTAGTTTTGAGACCATAAATGATTATCTTTAGCTTTAGTGTAGGATTATGACGTTTATCAATTTTGAATGAGTGTACCCAAAACAGCCCCCTCTGTCTAGCACAAGTATATCCTGTCAGAGCAATCAGAAGTCACGCCAAAGATAGACAGATATCGCCGTCCTCTATCGCTCGCTCATATGGGCATCAAGTTCAAATCATGACTCTTGTATTCTATAAAATTCAGTGTCTCAGTCGGTTTTAATGTGTTGTTGCAGTGTTAACATCATTGACTATATCATCAATATATTAATAGCAATTCTGTTCATTCTGTGGTACAATAGAAATAGTTTAATGGGGCATCTATATTGCTGTTGTCCTTTAACATCTCGCTACATATGCAACTTTGAGAGGATTAGCAATGTTTGAACTAGGTGATAAAGTTGTCCATATTCGCCATGGGGCGGGTGTGGTGATAGAAACACGCACGATAGTTTTTGAAGGCAAGTCGCGTGACTATTTTTGCATCCAGTTAAATGATGCACGTCATACCCTCATGATACCTGTTGAGAATGTGGATGCCGAAGAGTTGCGTCCAGCTTTAAAAGGAACACAATTAATCGAAGAGGTGCTGCAAACAGAACCCTGCGAATTATCTGACAATTATCGCGCTCGCCAAGCAGATATCCGCGATAAACTGAAATCGCGTAATCCCCGTAAATTGGCACAGGCTCTCCGTGATTTGGCATGGCTAGAATACACTCACAAACTTACCAATACCGATACACGACTCCGTGATAAGGTGATTAAGGCATTAGCACGAGAACTTGCACTGAAGCCCGAAACAACAGTCCGCAATGCCCAAAGTGCGATTGTAGAGATTGTTGAAAAAGCGATGGTTATTCATATCGCTAAACACGCTGAGACACTTCCAGCCAGTTAAGGTCAAGACAAATAGTGGGCAAGCGATAAGTAAGATCTTGCCCTTTGTCACACCATTATTCTTCGGCACACACACGATACCCCACAGTAGCAGAAATCACTTACGAGCGATAATCATGGTCATGAAATTGAAGAGCCACGGCGCAACTGTGCGCGTAACTGCGCCGAGTGTTTCAGCAAGTCTATTCGTTTGATAATAGCCCTTGCCTTGAAAAATACTACTCACACCCCAGAAAGTATAAGAATGTCCGCTAGGGACAGCCTCAAGCACTGAGAACCCAACCTGTGACATTTCTTGAATGAGTTGTTCACGAGTATAGGTACTCTCATAAAAATCTTCATCAATGAGTGAGCGTCCTTGCTGTTCGCGTCGCCATTGTGCCAGTTTCCAGATGATGTTTGGGTAGGGAATCGTAATGACAGCCACACCGTTCGGTTTCAGGACACGATAAGCCTCTTGCAAAGCAGCACCCATCCCTTGCTCAAAGTGTTCTAGCACACCAAAAGATAGATAAGCACCGATTGAATTATCAGGATGCGGCAAGGCGTGAACATCCCCAGCTAAGAGCGGTAAATTCGGGGTATGTTGGCGCGAGGTATGCAAGGCATTTTCAGCATAATCAAGTCCAATAACATGATATCCCATGTCGCGCAAGGTAATCACGGCAGCACTGAGACCACTCCCTGCTTCTAAAATGATATCGTCTTGCGGCAAATAGGGTAGATATTGTTGGATTTGTCGTTTAGCACGCGGATATTGAATCGTCTCCAATTCCACTGCTACCGACGCACTATCCCAAATACTTTCCCATGCGTCACGGGTACTGTCGTATCGCTTCTTATCGCTCATGCCATTCCTAAAAGGTGCATTGTCTGAAAATTGCGCCGCATTGTAGCATAGAATTGAGGGCGATGGGATAAAGAAAGGTATTTATTCAGCTATCCGTGAGAAATGCCTAATGCAAAGAACATGCAGGACACAGAGATTCTAGTTCAAAACTTTTCTTTGCGCCTTTCATCCTTTGCGTTTTTGCGTTACGCTTTTTCTAAAATATACCGAAGGTTACTTGTTTAACAAACTATCTGTGATAATGCTCTAATGTCGGTCTCGCATGGTCATTTTGTGTGAGGCGCGGTGAAACCCCGAAAGGGGCTTTTATGATAGAAAGGTGCTATCAGAAATGGAAAAAATGCAAAAACCTATTCTGCTAGATGGTAGCATGGGGCAAGAACTCGCTAATCGTGGGGCTAAAACACAATATGGATTGTGGGCGGTTGCAGCACTCTATGAACATCCTACAATGGTACAAACTGTGCATGAAGATTATATTCGGGCAGGGGCAGAGGTCATCACGACGAATACCTACGCCACGACTCGGACTCGCCTAAGGCATGTGGGTCAGGAAGACCGTTTAGCCGAACTTGTGCGGATCGCTGGCACATTGGCAATTCAAGCACGGGAAAAAACACAGGCAAAACACGTCAAAATTGCGGCGAGTTTGCCCCCACTAGAAGGCAGTTATATCAGCAACTTCAAACTCGATTTTGATAGCATGGTCGCCGAATATCGTGAATTGATGGATTTGCTTGAACCATCTGTCAATATTTACCTTGCCGAGACACTGTCTACCAGTCAAGAAGCCCGTGCTGTGTTGACTGCCGCCCAAGATAAAAATAAGCCGGTCTGGATTTCATGGACATTACAAGACCACGGCTCATCGACACTGAGAGGCGGCGAAAGCATCCAGCAGGCTATCGACAGTATCCGCGATTTTTCGGTAGATGCTATTCTCATCAATTGTTGCACACCCGATAGTATCGAAGCCGCATTGCCCACCTTGCAAGCATCCAACATGCCATTTGGGGCATATGCTAATGGCTTTGTTGAGATTCCGACAGATTGGGCGTATCTCGATAGTGTGAAACAACTTGAATCACGCACTGATTTATCACCCAAGCATTACGCTCAACAGGCTAAAAAATGGCTTCATGCTGGGGCATCTATTATTGGGGGTTGTTGTGAAGTTGCTCCACAGCATATTGCTAAATTGCATGCTATTATTGATGATATTGTATAAAAAGCATAACGCAGAGACACGGAGAATCAGAGGCGCAGAGAAAAATTCTGAACTTTATAGAATAAGCGATTCGATGCGTATTTTGACTTGCCTATAAGCGAAAGAATAGCTTTCAGCAGGTCAGCATTTCAGCTTATGGTAGGGTGACATTCGTTCTTTCATCAATTATTTTGGCGACTTGGCGTTTTGGCGGTTCAAAAAACAAAATAGGCACTTTTAGGTTGAACGATCATTTCACATACTGCGTAAAAAACTAATGCAGGACAACAGAGATTCCGCAATTTTCAAGGGATTTTTTGAGGTTCTTTTTCATTTTTGAGGCTAATCTATGCTATCGGAACGTCGTCTTGGGTTAATATGGGTACTGATGGGTGCGGCGGGTTATGCTTTTCTGCCTGTTTTCACTCGTATGATTTATAGCATGTCGGCATTAGAACCAACGGATATTGCGATTTGGCGCTTTGCCTTTGCGACACCCATTATTTGGTTCGTTGTTATCTCGCGTGAACGCTGGCAAGTTCCTAAACGTAAAGCCTCTCAAGCACCGCTTCCGATAGGTCGCTTATTGCCAATGGGCGCTTTTTACGCAGTAGCGGCTTTGTGCGCCTTTGTCGGCTTGCGTTATATTCAGGCGAGTCTCTTTATTGTGTTGTTCTATACTTATCCAGCTATGGTTGCCATTTTATCCTTGTTTCTTGGCAGTCGCTTATCATTTGTCGGCTGGATAGCCTTAGCCCTCACCCTCATCGGGATTTTGCTCACATTGCCCAATTTATCGGGCTTAAACCGCAACGCAATACTCGGTATTTCGATTGCCTTGCTCAATGGGTTAGTCGTGGCTGTCTATTTCATCGTGGTTGCCCGTGTGATGAAAGGCATTGCTTCGATAGGGCGCGGTACAGCATGGATTATTACAGGAACACTGCTCACATTATTATTGGCGATTCCATTTTATGGTTTGCAAGTGCCTAGCGACCCACAGACATGGTTGGTCTTAACAGGATTAGCAGCGATTTCTACCGCGATGCCTATTTTCTTCGTCAATATGGGTATTCAGTTGATTGGCGCACCACAAACGGCGATTATCAGCGCAGCAGAACCTGTGATGTCGATGTTATTGGCTGTCACCCTGATTGGCGAAACAGTTCTTCCATTGCATTGGTTGGGTGCATTATTGATTGTTGGCGGAGTTGTCCTTCTTGAAGCTCGCCCTATGGGAAGAAAGCCTGTTCCAAAAGCAGTTTCATAGCCTTCTTGCCATAAACGCATAGTTCTTAAGTCCATTTTTGTTCTACTACACTCTGTCTATTTTATAGCAGTCTGTGATATACTACCCCCTGTACTACGATAAGCATATGTATCTTTACAACTACTATATTCCACGTTGCGAATCTATATAAACATGGGTAGATAAAGTAGAATTCCGTACAGTGCGACATTGTAAAATAGATAAAGAATGAATATCATTCTGCAAACCAGATAACTATCAAGGATTCATCCTTGTATATTTCTTCTGCTTGTACTAATATATTCTGTCATGTATACTGTCTGTCGTAGTATATTAAGCAGTAACGGTGTCTAATGGCACAAATTAACTAACTAATCATCAGAATGAATTGGATACAGTATGGTAGAAAAAACGATAACCCTACGATTTGACGGCTCGGTTTGGTGCAATCTTGATATTGCCCTGCGTAATCTGGATCAAGTTTTTCGGCGTATCTTGCGTCAATTGCCGGATAAATTGAGTGTGATTGAATGGTACATCTTGCGTGCATTGTATGAGCAAGATGGACAACATGCCTCCGACTTGGCAAATGCTGTTGGGCGCGCTGCGACTTCCTTCACCCCTAATCTGGATAAATTGCAAGGTAAAGACCTGATTGAACGTCGCCCCGACCCCGGTGATCGTCGTGCTGTTCGTATCTTTTTGACAGAAAAAGGACGCAACGTTGAATCACAAATCAATGAGGCAACAGAAGATATCGAACAACTCGTGCGTGGGCTTTTCTCACCAGCAGAATACCAAGCCTTCTTGGGCGCGGTTACAGCATTGCAAACAGTGAATAGCGATTCTGTAGACTCAGACTAACACAAGTCATCATCTGCTCATGGATTAATGAGCGTATAGAGTGCTTTGCTGAAGGCTTTCATCGCCTGTGCAGCAAATAATACAAAATGAACCAGCTCAAAATTGGGCTGGTTTTCGTTTATGAAGTCGATGACCGCAGTGATGGCGATATGCGCTGCTTTATCCATCGGATAGCCATATGCCTTCTGCTGATAGCAAATTCATCCCAACAGTGTACCTGCTGTTGATAGCAATAGCCCCTCATGGCATAATCTATAGGGTATTGTTTACAGACATTGAGAGTGAATCATGGCAGATAATCAAGAAACGGCAATGAATCAAGACGAGCAACAACCCTTGAATATTTTTATTACAGGGGGTGATAACGGTGTTGGATTGACACTCGCACGCGAAGCTGTCAAAAACGGACACAACGTTTTCGCAGCATCCAGCAAAGGGACAATCGGGGCAAAGCGTATTAGCAATATAGGCGCTTATGCCGTTTATCCTGAATTGACTCGTGAAGGGTCATTGCGAAGCGCGATTATGCTGGCAAAAGCCGATGTTGTGGTCAACTGTGCTGCACAAGATATCATCGGATTGCCACAATATCGTATTGACACCGGTAAAATAGCAGCCACTATAGAGGAAAGTGCCGAAGCATTAGTCGCAGCCGCCGGAAAACTCGGTGTCAAGCGTCTCATTCACCTCAGCCCAGCTTATATTTATGGCAATACTGACGATGCCGTGACCGAAGATGCCCACATTGTACGCGGCAGCAAATTATTGAACCATGTTGCCGAAGCCGAAGAAGCAATTCTTGATGGTGGGATTGCAGGTTATGTGGTGCGGACAGGTTTCATCTATGGCGGTTGGCATGATTCGATGTTGGCACTTGCCGAACTGATGCGAACGGGCAAAGGGATTGCAAAAGGCAAGGGGCAAGCCTCATGGATTCATGAAGATGACCTCGCTCTCGCGCTATTGAAATTGGTCGAATTGAGCAGTGATGATGCTACCGCTAATGTGCTGAACATCAGCGACGGTGAACCGATGTCCCATAGTGATTTTATGTCTCTATTTGGCGAATTGTATGGTTCGGGCGAACCCAACGGCATCAACCCTTTATTCGTCCCACTCCGAACGAATCCGACGCAAATCGAATTGCTCAATCAAAATACGGTTATTGATAGTAGCAAAGCACGCGAGGTTTTGGACTGGGAACCTAAAACAGCATCAAAAGCAGCCGGTATCGAAAAAGCGATGCTTGTCTGGCGGGCGCTAGAAGCCAGCGATGATACACCCTCAACCGCGACAGATAGCAAGGCACTGGTCAAGGTATGATGGCTTCGACACAAATTACCTGTGTGTTGTTCGATATGGATGACACACTCATTGATTGGAGTGGTTCAGAGGGCAATTGGAAAGAGACAGAACGTAAGCATCTGAGATTGGTCTATGATTTCTTGACTGACAGGGGATGTGCACCGAATGCAACGCTTGAGCATTTTTCACTTGTATATCGTGAGCAGGTGCTTGAAGGATGGGCAGAAGGACGAACGACTTTGCGTGCGCCACAAATGATAAAAATCATGAAATCTGTCCTAGAAAATTTCGATGTACTATTCGATGAGTCGCTGACGATTGAAGCAGTGCTGAAGGCATATAATTGGCGTGGCATGGACGGCGTAGAAGTTTTCCCTGATGTGCCGAATGCTCTACAAAAATTGCTGGACAGAGACATCAAAATCGGGATTCTGACCAATGCTTTCCAGCCGATGTGGATGCGTGATGCCGAGTTGGAACGTTTCGGTTTGTTGCAATACTTCCCCGATGTACAAACGCGCATGTCGGCAGCCGATATCGGTTATCTTAAACCCAGCCCGAATGTTTTCACGAAGGCATTAGAGAATATGGGAACATCT
Organism: Anaerolineae bacterium; assembly: GCA_030950085.1. Lineage (GTDB taxonomy): Bacteria > Chloroflexota > Anaerolineae > Aggregatilineales > Phototrophicaceae > JAUZRW01. The sequence continues at coordinate 955 of JAUZRW010000087.1, read as the reverse complement.
GTCGCCGAAACGATTTATGTGGGTGATAACCTTGTGGCAGATATTTCTGGAGCGCAAGGTGTGGGAATGCGTGCTGTCTTGCGTGAAATTCATTCAACACCCTCGCTGGCAAGTACCTTTATTGCGCCGGATGCGGTTGTCAAAGGCTTAGATGACTTATTGCCCTTAGTTGAAGATTGGGATAAGCACGTTACGCCACAGGTATAAAGTCAGTGAAGTGTTGTATTGATTCACCTTACCGTGAGATTTTTTCGGATAGGTAGAAGCTAGTCCCGACGAATTATCATTTTTGAACCGTCGGGACGTGATTTTTCACCTCTGCGATGTTCATATGCTTATAGATAGGTGAAGAGTTGCATCATATTCACCGATACACTATTTTGTAGCATTTTAGGGCGCACACAAGTATCTACATTTTTCAAAATTTTCAGCCCCTTAAGTAGTTTCTGAGCCGTTACTTGTTGTGGAGTCCTTGTCTGGAAATGTGACATTTTCATCGAGAAACCTCCGTTTGGAAACCCCTAGATTTATCTATGGGGATGAAAACGGAGCAGTTTGTTGAAGTTTGTTCCTTAGCCCGTTGCTGAGACAAATGAATAAGCATAAAGTCTGTCTCTTCCAAGTAAATGGGTTATTATATCCCCGAAGGGAGGCAGACTTTGAGTTACCTCTTGGCTCTGCCAAACCTTCTCACCTTCTTACCGTCGGTGGTAACGGTCTCCTCGCCAAAGTTATGAGACGGTTTCGTGTGAGCAACACTGCCTTAGACCCTCAGACTGTTTAATCACTCACCGCAGAGTTCGGGACTGGAGAAGCATCCCGAAGTGCCTATACATTCGTCTCTAACGGAGTTTCCCCTCCCTTTGATTCCCTCCCCATCGCAATGGGGAGGGCTAGGGTGGGGATACTGAGGCTGGTCAGCACGGCTTTTTCAAGCCCCCGAATTTATTCGTGG
>JAUZRW010000086.1 GCA_030950085.1 Anaerolineae bacterium | reverse complement strand
CATCACATAGCCACAGCTTCAGTGTAGCAGATTATACAATGCAACGGTCATTAACGTTATTCAAAAACAGTGTCAACCATGATGTTTAATAGCGAACCATCAAGAATTTTCTAAAGCATCTACCTCTAACACGGTATAAGGCATAATATTCAAAATGCGAGTCTCTTTATATTGTGTATCCGTTTGTTTACGCCTATCCCATGTGTGGACATGCCCATGAATCAAATAGCGTGGGCGATACCAATCCATAAATTTAATGAGTGCATCAAAGCCGCGATGAGGAAAATCATCTTCAATATCATGGATGCCGCGTGGTGGCGTGTGGGTCACGAGAATATCAACACCATGCCCTTTGCGCCAACGACGAAAGCGTAAGCGTGGTGCTAGGGAGATAACTTTTGTGTGCATTTCAGTTTGTGTATATTGGATTTTACCGTTGTTATATTTCAGACACCCTTCCAATCCGATAATCGACACCCCTTTGAAGTTGACGAAATTTTCATGGAGATTAACGCCGCCCGGAGGTGTTTCAGTGTAGCGTTCATCATGATTACCACGCACATACATCAGAGGTTTGCCCAGTACCGTGACGATAAAATCAAGATAAGCAACAGACATATCACCACAGCTAATGATTAAATCAATATCGCTATAGCGCCGTCGTAGGTTTGCAGAATTTTCGAGGGTTGGTGCATTTTCGTCACTAACACATAAAATTTTCACATCATAAATCCCAAGTTGGGCGTAGCACGCTAACGCCCCTACTTACATTACTCATTGATGGTGATTTCCCCCAACCACAAACGCCCATCAGGACTGACTTCGTAGACATCACTCGTTGGAATCAGGCGCTCACCTGTCTGCGGATTATAAAAGCCGATTGCCAGCGAATATGTCCCCGACAGCATATTTTCAGTATTGAGCGTTATTGTATCGCTTAACGTACCGGGTAGCCAATTGCCAACAGGCATCCCTAAAAAGTAGCCATCCCATTGTGTTATTGGTGCTTGAGTAGTATCGCTATACAAATGTACAAAGAAACGATAGTCATCTTCTACATTGCCATCTGTTGCCCATGAAAATGTTAATTGCACACTCAAACGAGAATTTTGTTGTATGACTACATCTCCAAGTAATACTGTATCATCTTGGTATGATGCTACAATTTCGTTAGGTCGTTCATATTCCCATACACCTTGACTGATACGATGATAGGCTGGCATGTAATATCCATTGTTCATTTGAGGAACTATGCGGATTATTAATGTTTCGCTCAACAGATTAGCGGGAATGAGCGTGTAAATATCGAACCATTTTCCCGGAATCTCAGGAATGACTTTCGTATCAACATATTCATTGTTTACATAGACCTGAAACTGCCCAGAAAAAGCCGAATGAACACGGGTCGCAAGAATAGCATCTGCTTCATCATCTATATTTTCAAATGTAAACTCTTCAAAATTATCAATCAGTCGATAGCCATCAGGAAAATTCAAAGCCATTGCGCTACTATAAACATAAGCCGATTCACGCACTTCCGTTGCAAAGCTATTTGTGAGATTCTGTGTTGACCAGCGATAATCATGTGTCGCTTCTGAGGCTATATCGGCTACATTAAGGTACTGAGAATTAGCAGAAAATTCATATGTTCTGTATTCCATAAGTTGGATGATATACAGTGTATCATCCCAATTCGGTTGGTAAATCCCCTGAAAGTCTGCGGCGAGGGCAACATTTGCCTCACGATTCCAGTTCTCAATTGGGAAACTCGCTAGAGGTTCGCCATAAAGCGATGTATCGGCTAAATAAGCTAATCCGTAGCCATGTCCATAGCCATAACTGGCAATATAATCCGGTTGTTCATTGATGAGAAATTCAGCCACACTGCCGGGTCCGTTACGCCAATAAGCTGCTGCATCAGGAGTTGTCAAGCCAACGATATCGAGTGTTCTTCGTTCGCCCATATAACGCATCATACCGACATCATGCACCGCAATCACGGTGTTTTGGGAAGTATTATCACGTAACCATAGCGCCATCTGATACGGCTGCTGATAGACATAGCCCACATTCAGGCGCTGATAATTTACAAATTGCAGTAATAGCCCAATCGCAAAAATCGGCAAAATTACGACGATATACGCATTTAGGATGTGTCGAGTAAGCCTCTCCCTGAGTTTGGGGTGGGGTCGTGATACAATCCAATTAATCGTGAATGCCGCCAGTGGAAAAAATAGCGCCATCATCGGCATTTGATAACGTTTGAAATGCCAGAATGCTGTATCAAGTGTCGAAATTGCTGCTGTGGAAGCTAGTAACCATCCCAACAGCATCAAGCCGACTAAACGCCAATGACACTTAAATAGCAAAATCACAATACCAGCAAAAGCCAGTATTCCGGTGAATATCGGTAAATACCAACCACGCCCTTCTTGCCCATCATAACCTGTGGCAAATTCCCACCACATGCGAAGAAAATTATCGACAATGCGCCCGATAATAACACCCCAATCATGCGGCACAGTCGCTAAAATCGACTTAGCTTGATTGCCTGTCGCAACAGTAGTCCCTGTCATGATGAAATTCACAAGCGGCTGAATCCCGATTGCCAATATCGGAATGAGTAGCAAGCGCAATACATGACGTTTACTAGAGCGTTTTTCTTGTGCGCCATAATCACCCCACAAGCGCAAAAACAGCGTTCCAACAGCGATGAAAGTTAAAATACCACCTTCGGGACGCATCATAGAGAGCAGTGTCGCAGTAATAATAAAACCCCGTAATCGCTTCTCTATCACCATCAGCAATGTCCAGAGTGTGAGGGTTATCATCAGTCCGGTTTCCATGCCCGACATGAAATGCCACGCCACCGACCCTGTCAGCGCAAAAGTAATCGCCGTTAAAACACTCATCCATTGTGGGCAATCCAATACTTGACATAGGCGATACACCGCCCACTGTGCAGCAATCAGCGAAGTTGTCCCTAATAACATTGCCCAAAAACCGAGCAACAATCCCTTGAAACCTAGTAGATATCCGACTGCAAGTAGATAAGTGTAGAGAAAACTCGTCGCGCCGGAGGTTGCCGCTTGACCTGTATTATAGACATAGGGTTGACCGACTGCCATTTGTTTGGCGTACTGAAAGTGAATATATACATCGTCTAGCGGCATGAGTAGATTGCCATTCGCGGCTAAGTAAGCTACTGATGCAAAAATTGCCAGAAGCATCAATGCCACCAGCGTAAATAACATCAAAATCAACCGATTATTGTGGAGCAATCTTGCCATAGTCCATCAATCAGAGTGTCGTTCGCTTGTGTTTGTAGCACTATAGCAAGCCGATGAATTATTGAGAATAGCCGTTTGCAAAAGCGTCAATCACCAAGCGCACATCGGGATTAATCGGATACAAAACCGGATACGTTGCCCCTGCTGCGATATACTCCCGTACTTTTGCCCGACACTCTTCTGCCGTACCGCACGCTGTTACCATCTGCACCACATCATCCGGCACTAACTGAGTAGCGTCTTCGAGGCTTTGTTCTATATGGGGTGATTTCATCATTTGCAAAACATCATCTATCAAGGCATGATGGACACCATTCGCTCGCATAACGTGTGGTTGTTGCACAATATATTGCGTCACCAATTTTCGCGCAGCATCGAACGCCACACTACGAACAGAATGTATAGAACAAACGATAAGTTGTGGTCTATCAACACTGAAAATACTACGTTGTGCTTGTTTCGCACCAATTTCAATCTGCGATACCGCCATTTCATTATAACGTGGTGATACGAGGTAATTCAGCAATACGCCATCAGCGATTTCGCCAGCCAGTGCCATCATTTTGGGTCCCACTGCGCCAATATAAATCGGTATCCGTCGGGCATCTTTACGTCCGTGCGTAACATCTAGCATAATATCATTGACTTGAACCACCCCACCATGAAAGGTAACTCGTTCCATTTGCAACAAGCGCCGAACAACAGCTACAACTTCACGCATGGCTAACAAGTGCTTATGCCGATTGATGCCCACCTGTGTTGCTAACGGGTCATACCATGACCCCAAGCCGCAAATAATTCGGTCTTGACCCAAATCATCCAATGTGAGAAATTCTGAGGCGATGGCAGCAGCATTGCGTGTCCAGATATTCATCACTCCCGTGCCAACCTTAATCCGCGTTGTCACCGCCGCATAAGCCGCTATCGGAATAGCACTATCACGCACAAAGCGCGTTTCGGCTTGCCAGACACTATCGAAACCACGCGCCTCTGCATATTTCACAAAATCAATCGACTCTTTTAACGAAAAATCATCTTGGAGAAATAAACCAACTCGGTCAGCCATCTACCACCCTTTAACACAAAACAGGGCTACGATAGCGTATCCCTGTTTGAATATCAGTGTCATGATTGTAACAGATTTCAGGAGATAGCATCTGGGAAAAATTGTGGCAGAAAATCAGAATGACCATCTTGTACAAGACGATTGTATTCTATCAAATCGGCGGGAACATCAATATCGAGCCTCAAGTTATCTGATTCGTAAAACTTCACATCTGCTCCGGCTAACTTTGCCGAAGTGACATGACGCTCAAAACTCTTTTCACCATAACTATACGCAATAAGTCCAGCCGGACGTATCAACATCGCATTTGTACCATCTTCTTCATAATCCGGTGTCAGAACGACAGTCAGCGCATTGATACCCATTTCAGCGATATTTTCAACATCTTCGACTGTGATAAATGGCAAGTCTGCTGGCAAGATAAGGACAGCCCCTGCGCCCCAAACTCGCGCAACTTCAGTAGCTCGTGATAATGCCGGATTCAAATCTGAGGGGTTACTTTCTTGAATCGTTTTCGCGCCCAAATCGCGTGCAATAGATAACGCCTTAGTATCGCGGCTGATAACCAATGTACCTGTCACTTGTGGCGCATTCTGGAGTATTGTCAACATATGGCGTAACATTGTTTCTGCGAAACGATATCGTTGCTCTGGCGATAGTACATCTGCCAAACGGCTTTTGGCACGATACAGTGGTTTAACCGGAATAATTGCCCATAAACTCATACAAACTCTCTTTCATTAAGCCAGATAAGAATCTCACGCGCCAATCGCGCCTTATCCTCATCTGTCAACATCATCGTATCAAAAGAAATTGTTTTCAAATCATAAGTTTCAACATTTTCATCACGTATATCATAAACAAAACCTGTTAAAACATCCTCATAATAAGCCGCAACCGATGAAGGCGAAACGTCGTAACCCAACTCGCCCATTAACTTCGCTGCGGGTCCTTTGACAGCCTTGCCTTGGATGATTGGGGTAACAGCGACACGCGGCACATCACGCGCAATAATCGCGTCGCGCATACCCGGCACAGATAAGATAGGTGCTATAGATAACCACGGGTTAGAAGGTGCAAATAAGATGATATCGGCATTCTGTATCGCTTGGCGAACGCTATCAGTCATTGTCGCTTGGTCAATATTTTTGAAATACAACGACTTCACAGTAGGTTGCCAGCGATGCTGTACAAAATAAGACTGAAATTCTAGCTCGCCATGTTCAACTGTATTAACGATGGTAGGGACTTCGGCATCCGTCATGGGCAAGACTGTCGGTTGGATACCTTGTACCTTTGCCAGATGCCCAACCACATCAGTTAAAGAATAACCCTCGCGTAGCATTTTCGTTCGTAATAAATGAGTCGCAAGGTCTTTATCACGCAAGGTAAACCAAGCATCTTCACCAAGACTACGCAGCGTTTCCAGCATAATAGTCGAATCGTCGGACAAGCCCCAACCATTGATAGGGTCAACCCGTCCAGACAATGTATACAGCACAGTATCAATATCAGGGCAGATACGCAGTCCATAGTGCCAAAAATCATCGCCTGTATTGACAATAGTTGTGAGGTGTTCTGGTGCAACAACTTGTTGTAAACCTAATGCTAGTTTTGCACCACCCACACCGCCAACGAATACAACAATATTTTTTTCTGCTATTAACGCCAAAGTACCCTCGTTTCCAGTGATTCGCGTGTTTTTGTTCGCTCTTGCGCCGCATACCCTATGGCAATGATGCCCTGTGCTTGCCAGTCTTGTGGCAGTTGTAAGGTATCTTGCACTACATCTGGGCAAAATAGCGGCGCACACATCCAACACGCTCCTAAACCGCTATCATGAGCTGCCAGCAAAATATTTTGACCTGCCATCGCTGTGCTTTGAACCGCCATGATGTATTCATGATGATTACGACGCTCATCGTTGTAAGTATCCATATCGACCATGGAAACACACAACACAATCAAAACAGGGGCAGATGTTAGGCGGTCATATGACCGTGACACATCTTTTTCAATGATGGCTTGCGGCACAGAGTCAGATTCTAAGTCATGCCGTAATCGTGCGCCCATAGACTGTGCTAGTTGTTTCTTGGTATCAAAAGATTGCACAACTGCAAAACGCCACGGTTGACGATTATGCGCGGAGGGGGCATACAATCCGGCAGTGAGTATCTGTTCAATTAGCTCATGTGGTACGGGTCGATTTTCGTATTTTCTAAGCGAACGCCGTTCAAAAATCGCCTCAATAACAGGCGACAAAACCTGTTGTCTATCACTCATCGAATCCCCTTCAAAACAAAATAAAACAAAATGGGACATTACGACGTATCCTACGGTCCCATTTAGCATAATCCTGTGATGTAGGAAATACGTTAACGGTACAAATCTTTTTCCAGTGGTCGATTGAGGTCGGTTGCGCGCCCATCACCGACGGGAAAATCAAGTCCGCGAAGAATGATAACCGGACGACCTTCTGAGCCTTCGCCACACAACAAATGGGCAGCAGAGGCAACCATATCAGCATAGCCTTGAACTGTAGCGAGTAGTTCACGCCCGAACAAATCATGCTCACCGCGCTTATCATCTAGTGCTTGCATTCCAGCAACGCCAATCGCCATCCCTACATTTCCCATACGAAAGGGTCTGCCATGTGTGTCACTGATGACAATCGCCACATCTTGACCTGTTGCATGATACAAAGCATGACGTATCCGACGGGCTGACTCATCTGGGTCTTTCGGTAATAGCAATACCGCATCCAAGACACCAATGTTGCTCTGGTCAATAGCTGAATTTGCCGAAACAAAGCCTAAGCGATGTTCTGTTACTAGCACCCCTTTAGCCTTGCGTGATATGCCATGACTTTCTTGCAAAATGACCTGTACAAGTCGAGGGTCTTTATCCACACTTTGAGCTAATTCTATCGCCTCTGCATCTGGGATAACATCAGCTAAATTGACAATTTGCCCCTCAGATTTCGATAAAATTTTAGAAGAAATCACCAATACATCATCTGCTTGCAGGGTGATATTCGCATCTGCACAAGCCTTCAAAATAATCTGCGGCAGATTATCCCCTGCTTGTATCATCGGGATGTTAGGAACAGCGATTGCAGTAAATGATGGATAGTCGCTCATTCAATGCCCGTGATATGAATACCTGCATGTTTAATCTTGTACTGTTTGTTAATATACACCAGTACTGATGTCAACGCCTCAGCAACAATAGCATTTGCCAGAGAACCAGCATCAATACCGCGCATTCCAGCAGCTTCTACTAAAGCAATCACATCTTGTTTTGCAGCTTTATCATTACCTGTGATGAGTACGTCACAAGCTACATTCGCCTTCGGGTCTCTTAGCTTGACATAACTGACATTCTGGAAAGCCGACACAACACGCACATCGTCACCGACGAATGCCTGTGCTTCTTGGGCAGCCGATAAGCCTTCTGGGACATTCACGATAGCGACCTTTGGCGGTTTTAGAGGGACAGTCACATCAACTAAAATTTTGCCCTGAATCTGCTCAATAACAGCCTCTAATGTGAGTTGGTGTGCCTCGTAGGGGACACTGAGAACGACTATTTCGGCGGCGGCAGCAGCAGAAGCATTATCTAAGCCTGTCACATAATCACCGCCCATTTCATGATTTAACTCACCGGCTACTGTTTCAGCTTTTTCTTGTCTGCGCGAACCAATAATGACCTTGTAGCCATTAAGCGCCCAACGCATAGCCAGTGCTGAACCTTCTTTTCCTGTGCCGCCTAGCACAGCTATTGTTTTCACAAGGGGAGCATCGTATTGTTCTGTCACTTAAAATCCTTTTTCGCTAAAACTTTAATACAGCCCATAATAGCGGATTTTCACTTGTAGTCCTATAGACAGTCATGATATTTAGCGTGTCGGGGGAAGCGGAAGAGTGACAGTCCCGCCCATACGCGCAATTCGCATCCGAATCTCTTGTAAAATTTTGTCTTCAGATTCATCAATATTGAGATAGTAACCGTTGTTATCCACTTGTGATGGGTCTGTGTAGGCAGTAAATGTCCCATTTTCGCACACAAAGCGCAGTGCCGCACTGATACCATATTCTTTTTTCTGCGAATCCCAGAAGCGAATCGGACGAATTTCTTTATCGCGCAAAGCATGATAAATACGGTCTACAAAATAATCCGACTTGCTATAGAGGTCTGCAATTTTTTTGCCGTTAATGAATCGATCCCATGTGGTAAAAATGAAGCTAACAGGTCGTTTTGTCGGATTCGTTATTGGGGGATTTTTGCCATCTATCGCACCAAATTGAATTTTATAATAGACCTCATCAGCACGCGAGTTGCCTACTTCTCTAGGAAGTAAATCGCGCCGATAAGCCAACTCAACCCCTCGGCGTTCGGCGTAATAATAAATACCGGGTGTATCGAATTTTTTCGCCGCATAGCCGCTGAGATAAAAGGCAATATATTCGGTATAGATACCATCTGGCATTTGTTTTTGTGGGATACGATACCAGTGCGATTTTAGCAGGGTATCCAAATCGCGTTTACGATTAATGACACTGACAAGAACACGGTCATCAGGGTGCATACGTTTCGCTCCGTTGATATATTATTACGGATAATATCAACTGATACAGTAGAACGCAAATTATCTTTAACGGACTTCACTAATTTCCAGCAAATGTCCGTCTGGGTCATGAAAGAAACAGCGCGTTTCGCTTCCCCAATTAACAGGTGGGGTCAAGAATTTTGCTCCGCGTGCTGAGAGTGTCTCATATGCTGCTTGGCAGTCTGGAACGCGCATCGTCAATTGGTGGCTGACTGATTGTGGATTAGTTGGCGGTGCGAATGTGACATCGGGTTTATCTTTTGTGGGTTCGCCGCCGGTGACTAATAACAGCCAAGTGCCTTGGAATTTCAGCACACAAGATGTCCCACCATATTCTCGATACACCTCTGCACCCAACACATCCCTATAGAAATTACGTGACGTATTGATATCACTGACAACCAGCAATAATGTTAGTTCAACACCTTCTACAGGGAAATCCATGCCAACCTCCTATTATTATCCAATAAGCACACTAATCATCTGGGAACAAGACTTGTTCCATAGCACGCATCGCATTGAACACTTCATTGCGCTCTCTTGCCAATGAACGGTATTCTTGCATCGCCGTAGCAGACATATTCTCAGAATATCCCTGATGATTATGCAACAAGGTGTCGATTTTTCCATCTAAGGCGTGGTACTGCTGCACCAACTCATCGTATTTTTCGACCTTTTGCAGTATATCATTCGTCATTTACTGCCTCTCCAAATCCGCCCGTTGAAGCCACAATATAATCATGTGGCGGAACATCCGCATCTCGAATCGCTTGCTTATCAAAACCTGATGTTGAAGCCACAACATATAAGGGGCGACCTCGTGTTTCATCATAGATACGGGCGACATATAATCCCATAATAAATAGAAAAAAAAGTTGGAACGAAGTCAGCAGGAGTAGTAAAACGATTGTTGTCGCTTGCCCACCAAAGAAATTTGCCCCTAATGAAACGCGCAATACTGAAATGACAATCGCTACGATAATTGCCAATACCCCTAAAAATGCACTCGCTGTTCCCATAATTTGTAATGGGAAAAACGAAAATCCTGTAACACCGTCCAGCGCAAAGCTAATCATCTTTCGTAGTGGATATTTGGTTTCGCCCCATTCTCGTGCTGCACGCTCATATTCCACGCCTGTTTGCTTGAAGCCGACCCAACTTGTCATCCCACGAATAAAGCGATTATGTTCGCGCATGTTTCGCAAAACATCAGCTACTTTAGCATCCATCAAGCGAAAATCGCCAGTATCGACGGGGATAGACACTTCGGTTATGCGATATAGGACACGATAAAAGAGACGCGCAGTTGCCAGCTTAAACCAACTTTCGCCGGAACGCTTCGCCCGAACTGCATAGACAACTTCGTAGCCATCCTTCCATTGTTCAGCTAATTTTGGGATAACTTCTGGTGGGTCTTGTAAATCAGTATCAATCAAAATCACCGCATCACCTGTCGCGTAATCAATTCCGGCGGTGACGGCTGTTTGATGCCCGAAGTTGCGTGCAAAATTGACATACTTAACGTGCGAGTCCGATGCCGCGAGGTCTTCCATAATAGCAATTGATGAATCACGACTCCCATCATTGACCATTATAAGTTCCCAATCCTCACCCATATCAGTCATCACTTGACTGACACGATTGTAGAATTCGCGTAGGATACCCTCTTCGTTGTAGACGGGCGCAACAATTGAATAAATTGGTTTCATTGATTTTTTCAGACTGTCCCTAAATTACAAAAGCGAAAACACCATTGTTAGAAAAAAGATACGCCACACATTGTAATAGACACTATTATACGTTTATACACGTTTAAGATGCTTTTTCCGCCTATTCCGTTCCAAAATAGTCTTGCAATTTTTCAGCATAAGGCAATAGTTCTATAGTGATTTATTGAGGCGAGACATTTCCCACCTCAATCATACTGTTAATTTCTAATTTTCGCCTACGATACGCTTTGCAGCTTTAAGCGTATTCTGAATCAGTGAGGCAATGGTTAAGGGACCCACACCACCCGGAACAATGGTAATTGCCCCTGCGACTTCTTTTGCCGCTTCAAAATCAACATCGCCCACCCATTTATAGCCTTTATCATTCGTTGGGTCATCAATCTTATTCGTGCCAACATCAATCACAACTGCTCCCGATTTAATCCAATCACCTTTGACAAATTCGGGCTTACCAATGGCAGCAATCAGGATATCAGCATTTTTCACAATTTCTGCTATATTCTGTGTCCGACTATGACATACTGTCACGGTTGCATTGGCATGAGTCAGCATCAGTGACATCGGCATCCCCACAATATTGCTACGTCCGAGAACAACTGCCGACTTGCCAGAAATCTCAATACCTGTTTCAGCGATTAGCGTCATGCAGCCTGTGGGTGTAGCAGGGGTAAATGTAGGAGTACGCCCTTTCATTGCCAATGCGCCAATATTCAAAGGATGAAAACCATCGACATCTTTATCTAGGTTGACTTCTTTCAAGACAGTTTCTTCATCAATGTGGTCAGGCATCGGTAATTGAACCAGAATACCGTGAATGTGTGGGTCATCATTATAGGCACGCACAGCAGCAAGCACTTCATCTTGTGCAGTCGATGAGGGCATAATATTAGAAAATGATGCCATACCGACTGACTCACAACGTCGTTGTTTCATACGAACATACATCGCAGAGGCAGGATCATCTCCAACGAGGATGACCCCTAAGCCCGGCGGATACCCCTGTTTTTCAGTAAATGCCGCGACATCGCCTTTAATTCCATCTTGAATCCGTTTGGCAACTTTCTTCCCATCAATAATTTGTGCTGTCATAACCTGTCTCCTCAATGTGAATAGAGTCATGGTTGCTAGTGTGCCGCAAGCATAACAAAGTGTCAAAGATGATTTTCATCACTAATCTTAATCCTTTCCTGTAGCCATTCATGCTGCATCCTGCTAAACTGAAAAAGAATAAGCCCCTTTCGGGGTTTCACCGCGCCTCACACAAAATTGCAAAGTGAGACCGATGTTAGAGGGTTATCAGAGATACTTTGTTAAACAAGTCTTCACAAAATTATAGACGAGGATTTCACACTGCTAATGCTGTCACAAATGCCTAAAGGATTACTCTTCGTTTTAGTCGGACCGGGTGGTATCGGCAAAAATACACTCATGAATATCGTGATGGAACGTCATCCACAAATCATACAACTTGCCACCGCCACAACACGTCCTATACGTGAGGGCGAATTGCAAAGTCGTGAACATGAATTCGTCTCGCTAGAGCGTTTTAGAGAGATGATAGCTAATAACGAATTACTAGAACATCAAGAAGTTACTAAAGGCAAGTTTTACGGCATTATCCGTGCCACTGTTGAAAATCATATCGCAAATGGGCAGAATCTAGTCGCAGACATCGAGGTCTTAGGGGCAAAAATCTTGCGCGACAAATTCCCTAATCAAACTATCTTGATATTTGTCACTGCCTCCGGAGAAACCCTTGATGAAAAATTAGACATTCTACAACAACGCATGTTAAAGCGTCTTAAAGCTAATCCTACAGCAAAAGACCTTGCCCAAGTACAGCAACGCCTCAAACGTGCAAAAGAACTCGAATTTCCCTTTGCGGATGACTGTGATTTTGTGATTGTTAATGATGACAAAAACCATGCAGTCCGTGAGTTAGAACAATTTATCTTGGCTCAGATAGCCGAACAAAGCACTCAAATTGTGGAAGAAGCATAAGTATGTCACTGAAAGAATTGAAAGAATACCATCAGCGCAATGGGGCAAAACTAGCAGCAGATGGAATCCCACTCCACTATGGTGATTTGCTGGCTGAATATCATGCAGGGTTGACTACAGCGATTATCCTTGATAGGTCACACGAGGGGCGCATTCAGCTTTTTGGCAAAGACCGCTTTGAATTGCTCAATCGCATGTCTACCAATAAAATGGTTGATATGGCAGCAAACGAAGGTCGGGCTACTATTTTCACCAATGCACATGCTCGTATCATTGACCGTATAGTCGCGTATAATCGAGATGACCATCTCTTAATCATCACGGAGCCGGGACGTGGGCAGGCAGTCACTCAGTTTTTGCAGCGCAATATTTTTTTCAATGATGATGCCCGTCCAGTCGATATCACGTCGCACACGACACAATTTGCGATTCATGGCGCACAAGCTGATGCTATTATTGCGGCATTCAATCCTGATGCAGCAAACATTTCGTCTTTACAGGGTATCGAAATGGCACTAGCCGATGCAACTATCTATGCTGCCAAGCGTAAATCTGTATGCGGCGAACATTGGTTGATATTGTCATCTGCCAATAACGCTGAAGCAGTCTACGATGCTATTTTACAAGTGGGGCAATCACACGGCTTGATTCCGGCAGGGTCGTTAACATATAACACATTACGAATACGGGCTGGTCGCCCAGCACGACCTGAACTCAATACTGATTATATTCCATTAGAAGTCGGGCTATGGGATGAGGTCAATTTTGAAAAAGGCTGTTATACGGGACAAGAAATTATCGCTCGCATGGAAAGTCGTGCGAAGTTAGCAAAAACGATAGTCGCGTTAGAGATGCAAGAATTTGTCCCCGCACCCGCAGAAATCAAGCAAAGTGGGCGCAATATCGGCAAATTGACAAGCAGTGTCCAAGCTCCTACAGGTGATATTTTTGCGATAGCAATTATCAAAACTCAAGCGGCTGAAAAAGGGACACCGTTAACAGTTGGTGGCACGAATTGCTCTGCCACTGTCAAAGGGCTAGTGGGCGAACAACCAGATTATATTATTTAGAGGGGTTAACATGCGAGTCATCAGAAAAATTTTGGGAGTCATTTTTACACTAATTGCTGTGCCATTATTGATATTGGCAGCGTGCAATGCAGCCGTTGATAGTACCCTTCGTGCGCCAGAAACATATGCTAATACGTTGGAAAATGATGCCATTTTTGAAGACTTAGCGTCAGTTGCCCTTCCTGCCATTATACAAGCAAACAACAGTCAAAATCAAAATTTGAGTGATAACAATTTAGCAGACGAATCCCCTGTCAAACTCAATGAAGTCATAAGCGCCCTAGACACAGACGTGTGGCGCGAAGTGACCAATTTACTCGTTTCTTCAGATTGGTTACAAGAGCGTACAGACCAACTTGTGACCTCTATGCTAGAGGTTGTCAACGGCAATCCGGATGTCATTGATGAACCCTTCGATTTAACCGATTTACGGCAACGGCTTGTTGGCGAGGAAGCACAAGCCGCCGCCACCTTGATTATTGAGAATTCGCCCGAATGTACCCAAACACAAACTGACCAAATTCGCACACTCATAGCTACCCAAGAGGGACATCTCCCTATCTGTAATCCAAGCAACGCCAGTCAAAGAGAAAACAGCATCACCATACTCACATTTTGGTTTGCAGAACTAGCAGATGCCTTAGAATCAGATATCCCGACAGTGAGTAAATTCTTAGAGATTAACCGCGATAATGCACAAGTTATCAGTCTTATCTTTGATATAGACAGACAAGGGATGCTTTTGCTGTTTCTCTGTCCGTTGGCTCTTCTTGCCTTGACTATCACATTAGCGATTCGCTCGTTCATAGGGTTTGGACGCTGGGTGGGGGTAGCTTTCATCACGGCTGGTGTGGGCGTATTGCTCATGTTAGCCATCGTACAAATAATGGCTTTCAACATTGTGTCTGAGGTGCTTAATGCACAAACAGACTTAGAGATATTTTTGGGGCGTATCATATCTGAAATCGCACGTTCAGCCTTCTCAAAAGCGAGTGGGACAATGTTTGTATTTATGGGACTTTACATTGCAATCGGTTTTATCTTACTGGGTCTATCATGGATTATCACCCGTGATGATGACCACAACGATGGCGAAATGGTCTTGATTAGTGAAGATGGTGAAATAATCTCAACTGCCTCACAGAAGCGTATAGGCACAT